>JBEKKY010000387.1:0-5553 GCA_050010475.1 Acidobacteriota bacterium
CGACTTGGAGGACTGCTGAAGAGCCGTATGCTGGGAAAGCCACTTGTACGGTTCCGTGAGGGACGGGGCGGCAACTGGGCATTGGTCCTGGAAGCACCCCGTCTACTCGACCCGGCCGTAAGGCCGGGATGGGAGGCAAAAAATGGATGAGTGTCGAAGGCGCGGCACAAAATTGCACGTCGAAGTGCCGCGCCTTCGGCGCTCATTTTCACAATTGCCCTAATCCCGGCTTCACGGCCGGGCCTATTCACTGCCGGTCCTTCGGACCTTGATCGACATTTTCAGGAAGAACGGCAGATTTTGCTTTTCCGGAGGACGCTATGCGACACGTGAGGCGCTTTTGGTTGCTGGTAATAGTTGCCCTGAGCATTGTTGCATGTGAAGGACAAACCGCTCAGCAACAGAATCGCGTTCGGACAGTCCACATTGCAATCCTTTCCACGAACCTGACTGAAGAAGGTGTGGGGGAATGGGGCTTCGCAGCGTTGGTTGAAGCAGACGGGCATCAAATACTTTTTGACACGGGAGCGCACCCCGACACTGTCCTGAACAACGCGCGCGAAATGAAGATCGATCTTTCTAAAATCTGCGAAGTGGTGCTGAGCCACAGCGATGATGACCACACGGGCGGGCTCATGACCCTACGTCGCGAGCTGGCTAAAGCAAATGCCGCTGCGCTATCTCGCGTCCATGTTGCCAAAGGCTTTTTTTACGAAAGAATACCTTCGCCGAATGAGAAGGGGGACAATCGGATAGCTTCGCTGAAATCCGCCTATGAAAAGAGCGGGGGTGTATTTTTGGAAAACGACAAGCCCATGATCCTCTTTCCTGGGATTTGGCTACTGGGCCCAATTCCGCGAATTTACCCGGAACGAAACTGGGGCGGCTCGGGAAAGGTGAAAACGCCAGGTGGTCTTGTGGAAGATAACATCCCTGAGGATACTTCCCTGGTGCTTGATACCGATCGCGGCCTGATAGTTCTGTCCGGCTGCTGTCATGCCGGAATCATCAACACGCTGGAATACTCCCGCAAGAATGTACGAGCGGCGCCCATTTATGCCGCCATCGGAGGATTTCACCTGATGCGGGCAAACGATGCGACGCTCGATTGGACCGCGCAAAAGCTGCGGGAATTCGGGCTCGCTAATTTTATCGGCGCTCACTGCACCGGCATCGAGCCTGTCTACCGCATCCGGGAAAAGGCGGGCTTGAAAAGGCAGACGTGCATTGTCGGAGGCGTAGGAGACCAGTTCTCGTTGGAGAAGGGCATAGTCGCCGGACTGCTCACTCATTGATGCTGAAATTTGTGCCGTCCGGCATTTTGGAGGTCAAAATGTTCAGGTATGTCGGCTTGATAATTTTGCTCGCCTGTCCCGCCGTGTCGGGTCAAAGCAAGGGAGTCCTCCTGGAAGATCTCACATGGTACGAAGCAGAGAAGGCATTGACGCCCGAAACGGTGGTCGTCATACCCATTGGGGCGGCAGCCAAAGAGCACGGCCCGCATTTGAAACTCAAAACCGATTGGACGACAGCAGAGTATATGAAGATGCGCGTAAAAGCCAAAGCGGACGTGGTAATCGCGCCGACCATCCCATACAACTTTTATCCGGCCTTTGTCGAGTATCCGGGATCGACGACGTTGCGTCTGGAGACAGCTCGTGACCTGATTGTTGATGTATGTCGCAGCCTGGCGCGCTATGGCCCGCGCAAGTTTTATGCTCTGAACATGGGAATATCAACTCTGCGCGCGCTGGAGCCTGCCGCAAAGCTCCTGGCCGCCGAAGGAATAATTCTTCGATACACAGACCTTGAGGAGATTCTGGGGCCGGTGGAAAAGGCTGTATCAAAGCAGGAGGGAGGAACCCATGCGGACGAAGGCGAAACATCAATGATGCTCTATATCGATCCTTCCTCCGTGAACATGTCCAAAGCGGTCAAAGATTATCATCCCGATGGCGGCCCGCTCACTCGCGATCCAAAGGGTAAAGGGACGTATTCTCCAACCGGCATCTGGGGGGATCCCACACTTGCATCGCGCACCGAGGGTGAAAAGCTGGTCGAGGCGCTGGTTGACGGGGTGCTCAAGGAAATCGAAGCTTTGAGACGGCAGGCGTTGCATTGAATTCGTGAATTTCCTATCCGGTCCATTTCCGTATGAGATATGTACTTCGTGTGCTTTTCCTGATTGCAGTTATCCTGTTATGTTTCGGACTATCACCCATTTCAGCCTCTCCGGCTGAAACACTTGTTCTGGCAGGCGGCACGATTGTCGACGTTTCCAACTTCGGAAGATCCGCATCAGATATAAGGGACTCCGTCATCATCATTCAGGACGGGAAAATCACAGCTGCCGGATCCAGGGAAGAAATAAAAATTCCTGCGAATGCAAAGGCGCTCAATATTTTGGGAAAGTATGTCATCCCGGGATTGAACGATGCATTCGCCACACAGAACAACCAGGCTCACGCAAATGCTTACCTGTATATGGGAGTGACTTCCATTGTAGGCTTGGACGAGCCGGGTGGCAGGCGTGGTCCGCTTTTCCTTGGGGCCGCACCCAGTCCGCATGTTTACAGATTGGAATCCATATCGGGCTTTGACGAGACCGGACTCGTACCGCCAGCAGTATCGACAGGCGACCTGCGGAACCGCGGAAGAAAGCTGTCTTCAAAAGAATTGAAGGATCAGGTTGATGCTCTGAGCCGGGCCGGCTTCAAAGTGCTGCTGTTGCACTATGCTTTATCTTCGGAACAGACAAAAGTCATCGTGGGCCGTGCGCTCGAGCTTGGAATCGCAACTATAGGCGAACTGGGGTTTACACCCTATCCTGACGCAATTCGGGCAGGCGTTCAGGCTTTTGTACACGTGAGCCGCTATTCGCTCGAACTGGCGCCTCCGGAGATGCGCCTCGAAGTAGCGGCGGCCCCATTTGGTCATCCGAGGGAAAAGTTCTATGAATATCTGACACACATTGGTTCGACCGATCCGTTGCTGAAGCAATATGCCCATGTGCTCGGGTCCGCAAGGGTGGGACTCATTCCGACCTTGAGCCTCGAATATCTGGACTTGCCGGATCATGAAAATCCCTGGAAAGAACCCGTTGCGGCAATCCTTGATCCCAAAGACATTCATCTTCCGGCAAATCCCATAACCGGAGAGCGTGACAAGAATCCTGGTGATGCAGCGGACAGCTTCCCGCCTGAATTATCCGAAAGCCTGTTTAGAATTGAAAAGGAATATTGCAGGGCCGGAGCGAAATACCTGACGGGTAGTGGAACAACAGCGTTCGGCACAATGCCCGGCATATCCTTGCACACTGAATTGATGCTGCTTACGAAGGTTGGATTGAGTCCCAGACAAGCGTTGGCCGCAGCGACATCGAACTTCGAGGAGATCTTAGGCTGGTCCAAAGTTGGACAGGTTCGGGCAGGATATCACGCGGATCTGCTGGTGCTCGACGATAATCCGACAACAGATGTGAGGAACGCCAAGAAGATACACGCAATAATTCTCAGCGGTAAGGTGCTTGAAAGAGACAAACTCCTGGCAAGGTGAAAGGATCCCCCCCTTGTGATCCGCAAAAAAGCCGTCCGGAGTGCTTCCATGACTAATCGGGCATGAACGGTGGCGCGAAATATAGTCTTGTGGCATCCTACGCGCTCATGAATATGGAATTGCGAAAGCTGCTGCTTGAGAATCAAGAAATCGCCAAAACATTGTTTGCAGCATTTTTGCGGAGCACAACCGAAACCTATGATAAAGTATCTGGTGCGGCGCGAAAGCGCCACATAAAGTATCTGGTGCGGCGCGAAAGCGCCACCTTAAACACGCGTAATTAACATATAATTTCTAATTTCAACTCAGAAACCGTGGCGCCAACTCTTGAAGAGGGACTTTGTTCCGCCTATCGGCAGAACGGCTGTCACGTCGCATGGGGTTCATGGCATCACACAACACACCGAGTGGCGAGGGTAAACAGCATGAAAAGGAAGAGGCTCCACATAGGGTTGGGTGCGATTGCGCTGGCCGTAATCGCGGGGATGGCGCAGGCTGCGGATGCCGGGTTGGACCGCGCCGCACTGTTGAAGCTGGCCGACACTTATCTGGCCGCGCTGGTTGCGCATGATCCGGGAAAGGCGCCGCTAGCCAGCGATGTAAAAGTGGTCGAGAATGTGATGCACATCAAGCCTGGCGAGGGCCTGTGGAAGACAGCCACGTCCGGACCGACGGAGTTCAAAATCGTGGTGCCGGACCCGGTCTTACAGGAGGTAGGCGGCCTCGTTGTGATGCAGACCGACGGCAAGCCGGCGCAGGTCGGCTTCCGGCTCAAGGTGGTAAACGGCAAGATCGTCGAGGCCGAGCACTTGGTCGTGGCGATGCGCGACGGCAACAATCCGAACCTGCAGAAGCCGCGTCCGGCAATCCCGCTGGAGATTCCCTATGAATACGCGGATTCGCACGGACGTCTGATCCACATCGCGAAGTCCTATTACGATGCTCTGGACAACAACAACGGTCACCTCGCGCCTTTCGCACCGGATTGCGAACGTCATGAGAATGGCATGCGCACGGCACCCTCCGGCGGTCCTTCGCTGGGCGGAGCCATTCCCGGCGGGGCACCGCGTCCGGCTGGCCTAGTAGGCTTGCAGGATTGCACTTCGCAAATTGACTCCGGGGTCTTCCAGTACATCACCACGATCGACGATCGCCGCGTGGAAATCGCCGACACCGTGACGGGCCTGGCGATCGGCTTCTCGCATTTCCGGCATCCGATGACGCAGAAGAAGTTCGCGATCACTGGCAACCCGGACCGGCAAGAGGCCGACATGACCAACCAGCGGGCCTTCGACATGCCGGCGATGCACATCTACAAGATCTGGGGCGGCCAGATCCACGAGATAGAGGCGATTGGGATCAGCGTGTCCTACAGTTCGCCGACCGGCTGGGAGTAAATCAGTTCTCGGCCAGAGTGCGGCGATATGCGTCGGGTATCGGGTAAAGGAATTCAGATGTCCCCTAACTGCGATCTACCTGGTCGGATAAAGTTGGGAATAAACCGCAATTTCAGCTGCGAAGAAGCGCAAACCCAGGCCCATACGGCAGCTTGCCACGATATCCGATCCGCCGTTTAGGGTCGGGCCTGGGATGGGAATCGCGTTTGGGCAAAACCTCAGCCCAGCTGAAGCTTTGGCTGACGGAAAAGTGTAAGTGGCTGAAAAATTTAGCCACTTATCCCCCCTTTTTCCACTGTCGAATCCCCAATTCTCGGTCAATTGGGTTTGATGAAATCCGCCAAACTGATCGACAATTCCCCCGGCATTGATGGTGTTTGAACAAAAAGCCAGCGTATCATAGATCGATGGATAGGATGATTTCAGCGGGATATCGAAAAATCAGAGCTGCCTTCCGGTTGCAGTACTGAAGCATTTCTGTATGGGTAAGAAATTCGGTCTCACGTAGAAATAGCGTCAGGGCGATTCAGGATGGATGGCACAAACCTCTGGAGGTAAGGCTGTGGATCTGAAAGGAAAGGTTGCGATCGTTACGGGGGGC
>JBEKKY010000388.1:0-3774 GCA_050010475.1 Acidobacteriota bacterium
CATGATCCTTCCTCTATACCTTATAATCATCGGGAGCACTCAACTCCCATGATACGTTACGAGGACCTCGCAGAAAAAGTTAGCCGATATCATCCGGATGCCTCTTTGGAACTAGTTCAGCGGGGGTACGTTGTTTCTGCGAAATACCACAAAGGACAGGTGCGGATGAACGGGGAACCGTACCTGACTCACCCTCTCGAGGTCGCCAATATCCTTGCCGAGCTCAAGCTGGACGCTGTGACTGTGACGGCGGGGCTTCTTCATGATGTCCTTGAAGATACCCTGATGTCGCCGGAAGAACTTCGGAAACAATTCGGAGATGAAGTATACCAGCTGGTCGACGGTGTTACCAAAATAGCCCAGGTCTACTTAACTTCCAGGCAACAGAAACAGGCCGAAAATTTCCGCAAGATGCTGCTTGCCATGGTGAGCGACATCCGGGTTCTGTTTGTAAAACTGGCGGACCGGTTGCACAATATGCGCACATTGCAGTATCTGCCGCCCGATCGCAGAGAGAGAATCTCGCTGGAAACACTGGAAATTTATGCTCCACTTGCTCACAGGCTGGGCATGGCAAAAATTAGGGGTGAGCTCGAAGATCTTGCTTTCAGCTTTCTGGAGCCCACCGCTTACCAGAAGACAGTGGCGCTGATCGAAGCACGGCGCGCCGTAAACCAGGATTTCGTCCAGGAAGCCGAACGTATCATCGCAAAGGAGTTGGCGGAGCACAATATCCCCGCCCGCCTGGAGAGCCGTACCAAACGCATTTACGGCGTCTACAGTAAAATGAAGCGGCAAAAGATCACCATCGACGAGGTGTTCGATTTCGTCGCCATCCGGGTTGTTACCGACAGCGTCCGGAACTGCTACACGATCCTGGGTATCCTTCACAATCTCTGGAAACCGGTGCCGGGCCGAATCAAGGACTACATTGCCATTCCTCGTCCTAACCTGTATCAATCGCTGCACACCTCGGTTGTCGGCCGGAATGGACAACCTTTCGAGATTCAAATCCGCACCCAGGAAATGCACCGAATCGCCGAGGAGGGGATTGCCGCTCACTGGAAATATAAGGAAGGAAAACTGGGTCCCGTTGAAGGGGAGGAGCAATTCCGCTGGCTGAGGCAGTTGATAGAATCGCAGCAAGACATCAGCGATCCCAGAGAATTCCTCAGCCACCTTAAGGTCGATCTGTATCCGGATGAGGTGTATTGCTTCACGCCCAAGGGAGAAGTGATCACGCTCCCCAGGGATGCCACCCCCGTGGATTTTGCCTACGAGATTCACACGCAAGTCGGCCACCATTGCGTTGCGGCGAAAGTCAATTCGCGAATCGTTACGCTCCGGCACAAACTCAGGAACGGCGAAATCGTGGAGGTCGTTACTTCCAAAGAGGCATCTCCCAGTCGCGACTGGCTCTCATTCGTAAAAACGGCTCGTGCCCGGGGCAAAATCAAACACTGGATCCACCAGCGGGAAAAAGAAGATGCGGTAGAACTGGGACGAAAATTAATGGAGAGGGAGGCCCGGAGATTCAAGACGACCTGGAAAAAAGTGTTGCTTATGAGCGAACTGAACGGAGTGATCGCCGAACACGGGCTTCAAAAACCGGAAGACATCTATCCTGCCATCGGCTTCGGAAAAATAGCTCCGCGCCAGATACTCTCTCCACTGTTTCCCGACTTCTCTCCTTCCTCTGAAACAAAGTCAAAAGCGTCAGCCATCCCGGCCGTTGTTCGAAGAGTTTTCAAACAATCGGATTCCACGATTGCCATTAAAGAGCAGGACGGATTGTTAGTCTCTCGAGCCAAGTGCTGCAATCCCATTCGGGGAGACGACATTGTGGGCTATATCACGCGGGGTAAGGGAATCTCGGTTCACACGACCTCGTGTCCAAACCTCGAAAATTTCCTCGGTTCGGAACGAGTGACGGATGTGGAATGGGTGAACGTTCCGGGAGACGAGGTTTTCGGCGTCCGTCTCGCGATCGCTGTCGAAGACCGGCAGGGGATTCTTGCAGATATCACTTCCGCAATATCCAAACTGAAGACCAACATTCGTGAATCGCGTTCTTTCAGCGATACCGGTTCCAGAAAGGGGACGGTCGAGATTACCGTCGACATCCTCGACGTAAAGCACCTTCAAAGAGTCATTCAGGAGTTGAAGTCGATCCGCGGCATCCAGGATGTCGAACGCGTCAGTCGAATACCCTAAAATCCGTTTACGCGCTTACGGGTTTACGTGTTAACGCGTTAACCCGTAAACGCATCAACGCGTCAACGGGAGATAGCATGCGAGAAATAATTGAGACAAAGAATGCACCGTCGCCGATTGGCCCATATTCCCAGGCTGTTCGCGCCAACGGTTTTGTATTTGTATCAGGCCAAATCCCCGTCCTGCCGGACACGGGATCTGTAGTGGAAGGAGGCGTCGCAGAGCAGACTCATCAGGTGATGAAGAATCTTTCCTCAATTCTCAATGCTGCGGGAACCGGGCTCGGAAAGGTAGTCAAGACGACCGTGTTTCTCTCAAACCTCGATCATTTCTCCGAGTTCAATCAGGTTTATGGGGAATATTTTGGGGATGCAAAACCCGCGCGCGCTACCGTTCAGGTCGCGCGCCTTCCCAAAGAAGTGTTGGTTGAAATCGACGCGATTGCTGCGGTTTAAATTGCCTTCTGGACTTTACCGGATCTCAGGCAACGGGTGCAAACACGGACACGCTTCACGGCGCCGTTTTCCAGAATGCGCACGCTTTGGAGGTTCGGATAAAACTTCCGCGAGCTAACATTGTGAGCATGGGAGACGGTATGGCCAAAGGTCGGACTTTTTGAGCAAACATAACACTGCATCGGCATAGGTGTACTCCGTCAAAGCGGCGAATAGTATCAACAGGTGCGGGTAAAGTCAATAGCTGCCAGCCTCCGGCGATCAGCTAGCCGTTGCTGCCTGAAGGCTGATAGCTGAGGGCTATACAAGATCTTCTCCCCCATCCACCTTTATAATGTTGCCGGTAGCCCACGTCGATTCACACAGAGCAAGCGCTACCAGGACCTGTGCCACATCCTCAGGAGTAGTTAAGCGTTTGCCGGGATTGAATTCAATTGCCCGTGCGAACATCTGTTCGCTGCCGGGAATTCTCCTGGCCGCAGGAGTATCCGTAACGCCTGCCTGAAGAGCATTGACGGAAATGCCGAAAGGGGCAAGCTCAACCGCCAGTTGGCGCACATGCGATTCCAAGGCAGACTTGGCAGCCGAAACTGCTCCGTAGGCCGGCCATACTCTGTGACCGCCGGCGCTGGTCATTGCGAATATTTTGGCTCCATATTTGAGCATTCCTGCTTGGAATAGATCTTGAGTCCAATAGACCAGACTGTGAGCCATTACGTCCAGCGTCATGTTCATATCAGCCGGTTTGATCGAACCTGCGGAATCTTGAGCCAGGTATGGCTTCAGGGTGCCGAAAGCCAACGAATGGAGCATTAAATGGATTCCTTCCCAGCCCGTGTTCCCTCCACCAACTTTCCGACACGCCTGGATCACCTCGGCCCGGCGTTCAGAATCGGCGGCGTTGACGTTGAAAAAAAGCGCCGTGCGACCCAGGCTCCGGATTTCCTCGGCAATTTTCTCCGCATTCTGAGCGGTCGACCTGCGATCGAGGTGAACTCCAACAATATGAAAGCCATGACGCGCCAGCGCCAGGCTGGATGCAGCGCCAAAACCACTGGAAGCTCCGAGTATCAGAGCCCATTTTTGCGATTCTTTGGATGTCACA
>JBEKKY010000389.1:0-5528 GCA_050010475.1 Acidobacteriota bacterium
CCGAAGGTGCGGCACGTGAAGCGCCAATGGTGCCGCGCCTTCAGCGCTCTATCGCTTCGCAAGCCTATCCCGGCCTGACGGCCGGGCCTATTGCCTTTCGGCCCTTCGGGCCTTACTGCTATATGAGCATTCATTTGTGACGCTCTGTATAATTCCTGATTCCAAATTCCAGATTTGAGATATTTCGGGGTCTGGGTCGGTATCGGAATCGGGGTCGAAAAAAAGTAGCTTTGACCCCGATACCGACTCCGATTTTTTCTTTGACCGAAATCAGGAATCAGGAATTTGGAAGCATTGAATGGATGATGCTATGTAATCGATCGGTATCCTGCTGGTAGGGATCGGCAGCATCATCCTGTGACGGTGGAATGGGCGCACCGAATTCAATCGTCACCTTATGCGGCCGGATTCGCACACTGTCCCGCGGCCAGACGCGGTGCGTTCCCTGAATCGCCGCCGGCACGATCGGTACGTCCAGTTCGCGCGAGAGGATTGCGGCTCCCTTTTTGAATTCCTGCAGATTCCCGTCCCACGACCTTCCCCCTTCCGGAAAGACGCACAGGATCCGACCGGTCCTCAGGCCATAGGCGCCCGCCTTCATCGCGCGCAACAAGTGGGCGTCGGGATCGACGGGGACGATATTCGTCAACCGGGCAAATAGTTTCATCATCCGGCTTGTAAACATCACGCTGTATCCCACAAAAAACATGTTGCGGAAAACGCGGAACGGAAGTGTGGAGGCAAGAACAAAAGGATCCAGGTAGCTCTGGTGGTTTGGGCAGATCAGGTAAGGTCCCTTCGCGGGCAACTGCTTCAGTCCCCGCGTTTCAAGACGCAGGAAAGTCCGGAACAGAAGGTGGTAGGCAAGCCGGAGCAGAAAGTATTTGAACATCGCCATCGGCGTGCCGGACAGGCGGAATTGCGCCGCTTCCTCCAGGTCCAGAGATTCGTCCGATAAAATTTTCTTCCAGCTTGACCGTTCCTGCAATCCGCCGCCCGATACAACACAGGCCTGCTGCTCCAGTCCGACGATGAGATCGCGTATCGTGTGGATATCGGCGCCGAAATCATCGGGCAATTCCAGATTCAACGCCTGTTCAAGGCTTGTGAGCAGCTCGACCCTTTCCATGGAATCGAAGCCGAGGTCCAGTTCCAGATTCATATTCGGTTCGATCGGCATGTCGCGGCGGTAGGTTTCGCGCAGGCAATTGATCACTTCCTGTCCCACGGTCGAATTCATCAAAGCCTGATCTTCCCGTCCGGGCGCGGCCGGAGCCGGCGTTCCCCCGGACGGCTGCAATTGACCGCTCTCGACCAGTTTCTTCAATTCCAGCCTTTTGATTTTGCGCGTTGTGGTGCGGGGAAGCGGCTCGCTTTGGACCTGATAACTCATGAGCCGTTTGTATTTCGGCAATTGGTTTGATAAGGCCGCGATCTGATCGCGGAGAGCCTCTCGGGCATTCGCGATTTTTTTTGTTTTCAGGTAATCGAAATTCGGGACCACGACCGCATGCAGCCGCTCTCCTCTTTCTTGAGGATTCGAGATTCCTATCACTGCGATCTCCTGGACGAACGGCGATTGAAGGTAGTGAGTTTCCAGTTCGTCCGGATAAATGTTCTTCCCGTTGGGCAGCACGATCACTTCCTTTTTTCTGCCCGTTATGAACAGATTTCCTTCGGCATCAATACGGCCGAGGTCTCCTGAATGAAGCCAGCCCTCATGGATCGCCTCTGCGGTTGCGACAGGGTTTTTGTAATATCCTGCCATGACCATTGGGCCGCGGATCAGGATTTCGCCGGTGCCTGTTTCGTCCGGCGAGGCAATCTGTATGTCCACACCCGGGAGAGCAGGTCCAACCGAACCTACGATATTGTTTTCGATTCGCGTAACCGAACAGGCGCCGGTGGTCTCAGTCAACCCATATCCCTGAAGAATGGTGAATCCCATATCGTGGAAATCCTGAGCCACTCTGACATCCAAAGAAGATCCGCCGCTGACAAACAGCCGCAGCCTGGCGCCGAAGCTGTGATGCACTTTGGAGAAAAGAAGTTTTCCCAGGTTTATTCTCAGGAACCGCATGCTGAAACGATTCAGCCGAAGCATTGCCCGGTAGAGTCTCCGCACGCGGGGCGGCTGTTTTGAGAGTTCCTCCTGAATCCGGTTGTGAAAGAGATAGAAAAACTGGGGCACGGTTGCCAGGATGGTAATCCCCGCCTCCTCCAGAGCCTGGAGGATTTCTGAACGCTTCAGCGTATCGGCGAAAACCACCTGCGCTCCAATATAGAGAGGCACCAGGACATTGATGACCGACGCCAGCACATGTTGCAGTGGCAGGAGGCACAGGAGCGCGTCGTTTTCATCGGCATGGATTGCGCCGAAAATGCTCTGAAGCTCGCCCACGATATTGGAATGGGTGAGCGTCACTCCTTTCGGCGTGTCGGTTGTGCCCGATGTATAGATGATGCTGACGGTCTCGGAAGGCCGGCATTCGGGGAGCTCAGGGGGACTGGAAAGACTGGACTCCCAATCGATCAGGCCGGACAGCTCGGCGCGCGCATCGTGATCTCCCGGCACCGGGTCGAAGCAGATCACGCGCCGGGGCGGGCGCGAGTTCCTGACCGCTTCCTGAAGTTTCGGCAACAGCAGGCCGCTGACGAATACGATATGAACTTGTGAATCATCCAGCAAGCGGCGCCATTCCGCTGGGGAAATCTGAGTGTCCAGCGGGACCGCGACCATGCCGGACAGGTAAATTCCAAGGTAAGCCACAACCCATTCCGGCCGGTTCTCGGAGAGAATTGCGACTCGGCTTCCCCGCTTCAGGTCCAAAGCAATCAGGCCCAAAGCAACGGATCTGGCCTGGCGGTATGCTTCCCCGTAGGAGACGGTTGAGTAGCCTTGGGGGGTTTTCAGCCGGAAGGCGGTTCTATCCGGGAAATGGCGGACGATATTTTCGAATTGCTCAGTAAAGGTTCGCGGAGCGTTTGGCACAGGCATATCCAGGGAAATGGGGACGCCACCCTATTTCGCAGGTTCGCTCTCATATTACCGCAGCTATCCAGCGAAATAGGGTGGCGTCCCCATTTTATTCGTCGAGCTCTTTCATTTCTTTTTCGATCACAGAGGCATAACGCGAATCGGGCAAGGGCGCCGGAGCAGGAGACGGGGCAGGCGAACGCAATTTCTTAAGCAACAGAGTCAAAAACCATGCCCCGATCGGCAGCGCTGCCCAGGGCAGAATATAAGCAAGAGTATTAAAACCTCTGGCCCGCGGCGTAACCAGAATTCTTTCCCCGTATTTCGAAACGTAGTAGTTCAGGATTTCTTCGCGGCTCTTGCCTGCCGCCACCATGCTGCTCACCTCGCTCCGGATCTGCTGCGCAATGTCGGAGTCGTGCTGGGACACCGGTTGGGACCAGCAGCAGGGGGCGATGAGATTATCTTCGATTTCGCGCGCTTTATCCGAAGCCTGCTTTGTCCCGGCGCCGAATGATATGGTGGACCAAAGCAGGAGTGCGGCCGCCATGCATCCTGGGAGCGCGGCGATCCTCGGCCGCAGGCGGGCTGGACGCCCGTGATTCCAGGGCACTACGAGTGTTTTTGGGATCCTACAAAAATACTTCATCAAATTCGATCACCCCTTTTTGGTAAACCGCCATCTGCAATAGCCTGCGCCGACCGGATCCGGAGGGCAGGCGAGACATTCCGTCTGTATCGCCGGGTCGATTGCCCGCGCAAATGCCGGGAATCCGATAACCTTGCCCGCGCAAATGCCGGGAATCCGATAACCGATACCTGCTTGCACGGGAAATCCTGGAGCCCCTTGCGGCGGCGCGCCTGTTGAACGCGGCACTCGATCATTCGCAATTCAAGGGCGTCTTCCTGGATCCGGACGACTTCCTGCCGATTCGCCAATGCATACATCCGCAACTTCAACGCCTGTTCCAGGGCGGGAATTCCGCCTCCGTCCTGGAGCCCGAATGCGCTCTTGATGCGCTCGGCCTCGATGGGAGCGAAGCGCGCCCAGGAGGCGGCATCCAGCATCATTGCGGTTTCGAGCCCATATTTTTCTTCAGCGGCCAGAAACCAGCAGCCGTCATGCGCCGCCCAGTTTTTGGCGTAGATCTCCAGAAGCTTGAGAAGATCCTCACGGGACAGTTCGGAAATTTCCGCCATACCTTTACCTCACTGCTCTGGAGTTTACCTTGAAGACTCAAAGATGCAACCCTTTCGAAGGTATAATGCTGACATTGACGGCCGTATGCAATGAAAAGGAAACCGGGTGTTCGTGAGCTGGAACTCGGGGCGGCCTCCGCCGTTCCGCCGAAGGCTTTGCATCTTTCTCCGCCGACCGGAGAGGCAATGGCGATGCTTGCCCGCCGCGGCCTGCGGCCGGAAAAGACGACGGGCGATCTGCCGTTCCCTGCGCAACTCGAAGAGCACGTGGCAGCGAGGCTTTCAGAGTGGCTTGGGCATTATGCTTTCCGCCTTTTCCTGCGCGGCGCCATTCAAAAGCCCGAAAGTTTCCTGCCGGTTGAAACAACGCGTTACGTTGCTCTGGAACGGTCGACGGAATATGCCGAAGCTTTGGTTGATCTCGGGCTGGCGGAGATAAGTTCTCGTGGCCGATACACGCTGAAATATCCGGCCAGAAGTTTCGGCGGGACACTGGAATGGTATGTGGGAAGAGAACTGGCGCGGCGATTCGGATTCGATGTGGCGACCGGGGTCAAACTCCACGTCCCGGGCCTGGGAGGCGATCTGGACGTGGTGGCAGCCGCCGAAGGGAAGCTTATTTATCTGGAATTGAAATCCTCGCCGCCGAGGAATCTTGCAGCGAATGAGATCACGGCATTTTGCGACCGGTTGAATCTTCTGCGTCCCGACCTGTCGCTGTTTGTGGTCGATACCGCGCTCCGGCTTTCGGACAAAATTCTCCCGATGTTTTTGGAAGAATTCCAGAGGCGCGGTTATGGAATTTCCGGGAAGAAGAGGATTGCGGCTCAGTTGTGGGCGCTGACGCCGAGGATCTATCTTGTAAACGGCAGCCGTGATTTGATGATGAACATCGGGAAAGCGATTGCGGCGGGCTTCCGTGCGCTGGCGCCTGAAGTCTTGTGATTTAAGATTAAACATGTGGGACGGCTCTGGAGAGCCGTCTCAAAACTTGTGCTTCCGCTATTCGAGAACTTTTTGAGGCCCGAAGGGCCGCCAGTGAAATAGCCCCGGCCGTCAGGCCGGGGATTAGAATGAATGAGGAATGAGCGCCGAAGGCGCGGCACAAAGCAGGTACAAATATCGGAATTATGCGAGTTCCTAATTCGTATGGTGCCGCGCCTTTGGCGCTCATTTGCTTGAGACACTCTCCGAAGCGCCGCCGCACATGGTAAACTTCCAAAATCACAATTTCCTGCAGGAGCGATCATGGCTGCAAATTTCGATAACGCGCTGCGAACTCAATTGGCGAGCCGGCGGCAGAAGCTCGAGAACGCCGTGGCATCTTCTCCCGGCCGCCCGGATCTGGCTG
>JBEKKY010000390.1:0-4010 GCA_050010475.1 Acidobacteriota bacterium
AGCGGTTTGGGACAATGTTCTGTCAAAGGCCGGAGCCGCAGGCCCAATCCTGCCCCGAGAATAAATGCGGTTTTGAATCGTCGTCCGGCCATCGCACCTTTTATTTAACCATGAAACACCTGAAACCACACGAAAACAGATTTCCGATTTTTCGTGCCTTGCGCGGGCGGGTAATGATTCCCTTATATTTCCTGTTTACGGGTTCACGCGTTTACGCGTTATTGAATGCGCACTCGCAAACGGGAAACGCGTAAACCCGTAAACGCGATTGCGGTTCCGATTCAAAATGCCATTGGGTAACATATGGTATTGACCGTTGCTAACAAAGGTGGGTGCCAAAGTGAACATTCTGAGTCAGCAGTTGCCGGACATGGATCCGGCGGAACCCGTGAGTGGTTGGAATCGCTTCAATCCGTGATTCAGGAAAGCGGTTCGGGCCGGGCCCGGTCCCTCATTCGCACGCTGCTACAGCGGGCTCATGCGTTAAATGTCGGGATCCCGGAACTCGTTCAGACTCCCTATATCAACACCATCCCTCCTGATCAGGAGCCTGCCTTCCCCGGCGACGAGAAGATGGAAAAGAGAATCAGGAGGCTGGAACGCTGGAACTCTGTCGTAATGGTCACGCGGGCAAACAAGCATTACGACGGCATCGGTGGACATATTTCGACCTATGCCTCGGCGGCGGCGCTGTTCGATGTAGGTTTTAATCACTTCTTTCGCGGCAAAGACAATGGCGCCGCGGGCGATCAGGTCTTCTTTCAAGGACACGCATCTCCGGGCATTTATGCCAGAGCTTTTCTCGAGGGGCGGATCACTGAATCTCAGATGGACCACTACCGCCGGGAAAGCGTCCCCGGCGCAGGGCTCTCGTCTTATCCGCATCCTCGGTTGATGCCTCATTTCTGGGAGTTTCCAACCGTTTCGATGGGATTAGGGCCGCTGACCGCCATCTATCAGGCCCGCTTCAACCGATTCCTGCAGGCGCGCGGAATTGCGAATACCGAAAACTCGCATGTATGGTGCTTCCTGGGTGACGGTGAATGCGACGAGCCCGAAGCGCTGGGTTCCCTATTCCTGGCTTCGCGCGAAAAGCTCGACAATCTCATTTTCGTGGTGAACTGTAATCTGCAGCGGCTGGACGGTCCCGTGCGCGGCAACGGGAAGATAATCCAGGAACTGGAGATGATCTTTCGCGGCGCCGGCTGGAATGTGATTAAGGTAATCTGGGGGCGCGAGTGGGATGATTTATTGCGCAGGGACAAAGATGGAGTCCTGCTCGAAAAAATGAATGCAACGGTCGACGGAGCGTTTCAAAAGTATGCGACTGCGAAAGGGGATTATATCCGGGAGCATTTTTTTGGACCCGATCCCCGGCTTCGGAAATTGGTCGAGCATTTAAGCGATCTGGATCTGCAAAACCTGCGGCGAGGCGGGCACGATTATCGAAAGCTCTATTCGGCATACAAGCTGGCCGCCGAGAACAAGGGATCCCCAACCGTAATCCTCGCCAAAACTGTAAAAGGATGGGCTCTGGGCGAGGGTTTCCTGGGCAAGAATGTTACGCATCAGCTTAAGAAAATGAATCTGGATCAGCTGCGAGATTTTCGGAACCTGCTGGAGTTGCCTATTACAGACCGTCAGCTGGAAGAGGCCCCCTACTACCATCCGGGGCCGAAGAGTCCGGAAGTTCAATATCTTCTCGAACGGCGCCACGCTCTCGGCGGTTTCCTTCCATGCCGGGTGGTCCGGGCAAAGCCGCTCAACCTGCCGGTTCCCAGCCTCTACGACGAGTTTAAACCTGGCACCGGCAACAGCCGTGAGGTGTCGACCACCATGGCTTTTGTCCGGCTGATGCGGCTGCTGATGCGCGACAACGAAATCGGGCGGCGTATTGTGCCGATTATTCCGGATGAGGCGAGAACTTTCGGGATGGATTCCATGTTCCGCGAGTTTGGAATTTACTCATCCGTCGGACAGCTCTATGAGTCTGTCGATGCCGGAATGCTGCTCAGCTACAACGAATCGAAAGACGGGCAGATACTGGAAGAAGGAATCACAGAGGCCGGAAGCACGGCCAGTTTCACCACTGCTGCGACGAGCTATGCTACTCACGGGGAATACATGATTCCGATCTATCTCTTCTACTCGATGTTCGGTTTTCAGCGCACCGGCGATCTGTTTTGGGCTTTTGGTGACGCGCGTGGCCGTGGGTTCGCAATCGGCGCGACTGCCGGGCGCACGACACTGAACGGCGAAGGTCTGCAACACGAAGATGGTCACAGCCATGTGCTTGCTTCCGTAATCCCGAACATTGTGGCTTACGATCCCGCCTTTGCATTTGAAGTGGCTATGATAGTAAAAAACGGCCTGCATCGAATGTACCGGAAGGGAGAAGACGTTTTTTATTACCTGACCGTATACAACGAAAACATCTGGCATCCGCCAATGCCCGAGGGTGTGGAGGAGGGGATCATTAAAGGGCTTTACCTTTTCCGCCCTGCGCCGGAGAAACTGAGATATCACGTTCAGCTGTTTGGCAGCGGTTCGATCATGCAATGCGTTCTCAAGGCGCAGAATCTTCTCGCTGAAAAGTTCGGAATTTCCTCGGACGTCTGGAGCGCCACCAGCTATCAACAATTGCGGGATGAAGCGCTATCGACAGACTGGTGGAACAGGCTTCACCCTGAATCCAAACCGAGAGTGCCGTACATAAGCGAAGTGTTGGAAGACGTTCCGGGGCCGATCATCGCGGCAACCGATTTTGTGAAAACTGTTCCCGATTTTATTCGTCCCTGGATAAACCGGCGCTATGCTGTGCTCGGCACGGACGGCTTCGGCAGGAGTGATACGCGCGAGGCGTTGCGACGATTTTTCGAAGTCGATGCGGAAAGCATCGTCATCGCGGCGATGCACGCGCTTTCGCAGGACGGGCTGATTCCAGCGCGCGATGTGGCTAAGGCGATTGGGGAACTTGGAGTAGATCCGGAAAAGCCCAATCCGGCGCATCCGCGAACCATCGAAAAAATAGCCGCCATGGCAAAGACCAGGCTTGCGACGTGATACAAAAAGGCTCCGGACCACGAGACACGCGAAAAACACGAAAAAGGCCGTTTAAAACTTTTGTGTGGTTTCGTGTGTTTCGTGGTTGGTGTTTTGGAGGTTTTGAATGCTGAAATTCTGTAGAACCCAAATGGGACTTTGGGCGTTGGTTTCGTTGTTTGGACTTTTCTCTCCTGCGTTTTCGCCGGCTCAGGTTACATGGGTCAAGAACTTTGACGACGCCTTAAAGCAAGCGGGCAAGGAGAAAAAATTTATCGTGTTGGACATTTCGGCCAGCTGGTGACCACAATGCCGCAGAATGACCCGTGAGGTCTATTCGGACAAAGAGTTTATTGAGTTTTCGCGGAGCCAGATCTTTATTCGGGTGTTCCAGGACACGGAATCCCAGGGCGACCGGCTGGTAAGGAAGTTCAGAATTGAAGGAACCCCCACGCTCATTATTCTGGATCCTTCCGGACACGAGGTCGATCGAATAGAGGGTTTTACGAGCGCGCCGGATTTAATCGATATGCTGAAGGAAGATTTTGAGGAGAATAGGCATGCCGGGAGAATAACCCTGTAGGGCAAGCGCGTCAAGCAAAGCCGTATTCCCAAAGCGCTGAAAGCGCGGCGCAGCAAAGCCCAGGGTGGAGGAGCACGCGCAGTGTGCCCCGGAACCCTGGTTTTGGGATGGGATTCGGTTAAGCCCTGTAAGGGCGGCGCAGGCTGCAAAATTTCTTCACCTCAATAAAATATTGTTTTGCACTCCTGATCGAAAACGATCTGCAAAAACCTGTGCCGCGCTTTCAGCGCTTGGGGTAGGGCTCCCTAGCTTGACGCGCATGCCTGTAGGGGCCGGCCGGCCGGTCGCCCCTACACATTGTTACTTGTGATAATAACCCGGTTTTGTGCGTGCATGCATTCCCGGCTTGTTTACTCTCACCTCGACCCGGCGATATCTTCCGTCG
>JBEKKY010000391.1:0-3740 GCA_050010475.1 Acidobacteriota bacterium
TATATTCTGATTATGGATCAGAATCCCCTGCTCCAGGGTGAGAACCGCCCCAGCATTGGCAAGGGTCTGCACGATCTTTTCGGTATAAGGCAATGTCTTTTTGATTCTCTCGGCCACTGTCTTGACGGTAAGAGCCTGCTTTTGAGCAGTATGGATCACGTATTCTGCAAAGGTAGCATCATCTCGAACCGCGACAGCCCTGCTGCGTGCGTCCTCCACGATCTCCGGTCTGCTTCGTCGAAGCTTCTGCTCCAGAGCTTCGATTATCGAGCCTCCACCGATCGTCTGAACCGGCGACAGACTGCGCATAATGAAACGGTCCAATGGCGCCGCAACAATGGGCTGATTGAGTTGAACCTGGACGAGTACGCGTTCACCGCTGAGAGCGCGGTCTCCCTCAATCATGTACACCAGCGCCGTGCTCTCTGACGTGCCTGTGTGGAATTTTACGGATGATCCGTTCTTAAGATATCCCCCGTCCAATTTCAAAGCCTCAAGCTCGCACAAGTACCAGCTGCTGGGAGTAAACCAGCCTTCCACTGTAATAACGTCTCCGCGAGAGATCGTATTGTGATCCCACTGGGGCACGTTGATTGCCGCGCACTGCCCGCATTGAACTCGTTCTGACTGGGTTTGATAAACCTGGATCGCTTTGATCCGTCCAACCGCCGCCTGCGGATACACAATGACCTGATCTCCCAGAGCGGCAGCGCCGCTGACCGGGATGCCCGATACAATCGTGCCATATCCTTTCAATGAAAACGTGCGTTCAACGGGAAGGCGAAATACTCCGTCTGTTTGTTTGGGTGTGAGACTTTGGACCAGGTTGCTGAGCCCTTCGTAAAACTGCTCGAATCCCTGTCTCGTGATGTTCGAGAACGGAAAAATCGGGGCGTCTTGCAGGAATGTCCCTCGTAGAAAGTCGCGAACTTCCTGGGTGACGGCGGCGACACGCTCCGGCGAAACCATGTCCACTTTAGTCAAAACCACTATGCCGTGCCGGACTCCGAGCAAAGACAAGATATCCAGATGTTCTCGTGTCTGGGGCATCACACCATCATCTGAGGCGATTACAAAAATAACTGCGTCGATCCCCGTGGCTCCCGCCACCATTGTCTTAATGAAGTTCTCATGGCCCGGTACGTCTACGATCCCCACTTCAAGGTCGGCTATCTTCCACGGAGCAAAACCCAGCTCAATGGACATTCCCCGTTCCTTCTCCTCCTTAAGCCGGTCGGTCTCGCACCCCGTCAGGTTCCTGACAAGTGCCGTCTTGCCATGGTCTATATGACCCGCAGTGCCGAGTGTGATGTTCTTTTGATTCATGATTTTCACATCAAGAATTAAGATCCTAAAATTTGGCTCAACGCTTCGACTATGACGGTATCCTCGCCCTTGAGCAGAGTTCTGGGATCGATCAGGATCTGCTCGTTTTGAATTCTCGCTATTATCGGCGGACGGTACTGGCGCAATTTCTCGACCAGGGCTTGGGCGGCCATATCCTTCGGCGCGATTACCAGCAGTGTCGTTGCCAGATTCTGGTCGGGCAGCGATCCGCTGCCTGTCTGCGAAAAACCCGGGGAGGCGCCAACCTCTGCCTGGATATTAGCGAGGCCCAAACGTGATGCCATTTTTTCAGCGGCGGACTTCAGATCTTCCGGCTTGCGCAGGATCATCTCCAAAGTTGGCACGCGTTGTAGAGCGAGTTTCAAATCCAGGAAAAGTTTGAGCGTAGCCTCCAGGGCCGCGAGAGTCAGTTTGCCGACGCGCACGATACGCGCAAACTGGTTCTTGCGGATCGCCGCAATCAGATCTTCCCTTCCCAGAATAATGCCTCCCTGAGAAGCGCCGATCAGTTTGTCCGCGCTGCTGGTGATGATATAGGAGCCTGCCGCGACTGATTGTCGCAGCGTCGGTTCCGGCTCAAATCCAAACTGAGACATATCGACTAGAGATCCTGCGCCCACATCATCGATGAGGATCAGTCCGCGCTTGTGAGCGATTTGCACCATTTCCTCAAGAGGCACCTCGGAAGTGAATCCATGAATCTTGTAATTACTGGGATGCACGCGCAAAAGCGCGGCCGTATTCTCCGTAATTGCCCTTTCATAGTCCCTGGCATGGGTTTTGTTTGTGGTGCCTACCTCGACCATCTTGGCCCCGCTAAAGGCCATAACATCCGGAAGCCTGAACTCTCCGCCGATCTCCACGAGCTGGCCCCTGGACACGATGACCTCCTTACCCATGGCAATCGTGTTGAGCACAATGGCGGTGGCCGCTGCATTGTTGTTGACCACTGTGGCCGCCTGGGCGCCGGTCAGACGCTGCAGGAGCATCTCGATTCCTTCGTCTCTGCGAGACCTCTGCCCGGAGCCCAACCCTATCTGGAGCCTTGAGTATCCGGTTAATTCCTCTTGGATTTCGGCTAACACCTCGGGCGCGAGGACCGCGCGGCCCAGGGCCGTGTGCAAAATGATGCCGCTGGCATTGATCACCTTTTGATAGAACGGCCGCTTCAACTCTTCCAGAGCGCCTGCGGTCTGGCGCACCATTTCCTTCGAGATGAAAGCCTTGTCTATATCCTTGTACTCGCCTTTTATGATTTTTGCCCTGACCCGCTCTTTGACTTCACGCACGATCTGGGTAACGATTTCGAGACTGAAATCTCGGCCCGCTGATTGGATTTCCGCTGTTTTGAGAATGAGGTCCACGGAAGGCAGGCTGCGCAGAGATTGATTTTCTTCATTTTCCATAAGATCACCAAAGCAGCTCAGAACTTGGTTTTTCCAAAGGATGCCAACAGGGAACCATCCCGATTTAACCGAATCAAAACAATGAGATTTGATGGATATAGACGGCCGAACCGACGTTATCGCTGCGGGACTCAGGTGAAACCGTAGAGTAGGTAGGCCATCCCTCTATACATAGTGCAAGCATCTCAACGAATAATATAAGCGCATTATTGTTTCGTCTCTCGTTTGGCGTCAATCTTTTTTTCAGAGGACCAAGATATCCGGCCCACAATTCTTGCCATTTGAACCAAGGGCACTGGCCAATTGTGCAGATGATAATGGGTTGTCGCGTCAATGGATCTGACACACGGCTGAATTAAAAATTCTAAATAAAGAGCTTTCGAATAAAAAAGTTGAAAAACGCCACCGTAACAAAGTAGGATGGCGCTTGTCTTTCAATTCGTAAAGAGATGAGAAGGTGAGTTGTAATTCGAAAACCGTGGCATTGAATTCCTGGACCTACGGCTGAGTCATAGCACACCGATGCTCGTGGCGAGTTCGCTGGATGCCGGCCCAGGCGTGGAAATGCCGCACGTGTTTCTTAACACCCTTCATTCCCTTCTCCTAGGCTGCATCACATCCCATTCATGACCACAAGGATCGGCGGGTTTTAATACCGCCTTTTTTGTTTTTACCCAACTGAATTTTTCGATTTCGGAGGATAGCCATGAAAAGCGTAGAGGATATTACTCTCAACGATGTGCAGGGTGTCTATAGCGGCTGGAGGGTAGGGTTATCGCGCAGACCGTGCAGGATCGTCTCGGCGCTGCAATTATGGCTTCCAGACCGGCGGCCTAGCTAATGTTGAAGGGAATGTAATGACAACAAACGGAGAAAAGCGAAAACGTGTAATGCAACGCTCCATGCGCCTGGGTCACTGCGTGTGTGATGCCGCGAAGCCGTGTCCATGCGATCTATTCAAGCAAAAGAACATTTGCCTTTGTGCAG
>JBEKKY010000392.1:0-3706 GCA_050010475.1 Acidobacteriota bacterium
AAAATGAGCGCCGAAGGTGCGGCACCTTGCATCCATACCCCAATTTCGGAATCGAGGGTAAGCGGAAAGGGCCTTTTGTCGATGTGACCCTCCCATCGACCTGTTGGCGGCAAGTAATTTCGGTGCCACTCTGTCTTGACTAGCGGAGCCACATCAAAATAGCTTTGCCTCATTAAACCTCGGAATCGGGGCTCAGAGACTCGAAGACTCCAGGAGCCGTTCCAATTCTCCTGGAGTCCCTGGAGCCTCTCCAAATCTAATCGCTATTTCACCGGAACAGCTTGCCCGCCGCCGCCGGAGCCGCCTGAACTGTAGCCGCCCGGCGAAGCGCTCGGAGCGCCCCCCCCGCCGCCCGAGGACGCACCGCCGCCCCCCGCGGAAGAACCGCCAGAATCCCCTCCTGCTGAATAAGAAGGAGAGCCTCCGGAGGCGCCGGACCACCCTGCTCCCGGGTTTCCGGGTGAAGGGAAGCCATTCCCCCCGCGCGGTCTGGCGTGCGGCGGGTTTATGGGCTGTATCCGTGCATAGCCGCCCGGGGTTACCACAGGAACGCCGTTACCTGAACCATTGCCACCACCGCCAGGAACGCCGCTACCTGAACCACCACCGCCGCCGTTGTTACCTGTTACGGGAAAATAGATTGGGTAGTCCCACCAGAACGGTGAGTAATAGCTCCAGCAGTATCCGGGTGCAAGCGACCCGAAACCGCTATAACCGAGGTATCCTTGAGGAGAATAACAATTGTAGAACGCACCTGGATAGTAAGTAGTGAGACCCGGAGCATACGATGACGATGCTGAAGCCGACGTTGAAGAAACGAGCCACGGTCTAAGCACCACCTGCCCGTTCTTTTCGATGTGGAATTGATCCGGGTAGGCGAGGGCGACCGTGAGATCGATGATCTCCTTGGGAGTTTTGGCGGCCTGCATTTGTCTGAGCGATTGCGAATTCAGACCCGGCCGGACATTCCTTTCAATCATGGCTGCTTCCAGAAGCGGAGTGTCGATGCTCTTTGAGAGCTGAATGATCGTATCCAGACTCCAGGGCGCCGAGATAGCGATCCGTGCAGATGTGGCGACCCAGGCGGGCGACAAATCTGGAGCTGGCGTGAGGTCGCGCTCGAACGTGAGGTGTCGAACGGCCACATGTGACTGGCCGGCCGCCTTCACCGAGAGAATCTCTGCCATCTGATCGGTCTCAAATATCATTTTGAGCGTCGATGTCGCTAACAATCCCGTTTCTTTGCAGGTCGTCTCCGATGATTCGAGGATTAATCCCGCTTCGGGAATCCACCTGGCCGTCTGCCAGCCCGTGCAGTTCTGGGCGACAAGCGGCCGCCTGGTTCCATCCGGAATCAATGTCTCCGACACGTCCGGTTGCCTGGGACTATGCCGGCTGATTTCCAGGCCTTTTTGATCGGAAGTCGGCCGTATCTCGACGGTGCTTTTTTGCGTGGGGTCTACCGTTGCCGATCCGCTGTCCGTAATGCTCCACACTCCTATCCATGGTAACAGGGGTGAATCGCCGGACTTTGTCTGGGCCATCGTGAATCCGGCGAAGAGAAATACGAGAGAAGTCGATGCCAGAATTGCACCCAGCAGCAGGCGCGGAGAGAATCCGGCACAGGCGATTGAAAGCTGTTTAGGGTTGTTCATAACCCCTCCTTTGTTCAACATAGCTTAGTATTTCCAGATGCCTAGAACCTGAAAACCAAACCCCCGCTGAGCCTCAAACCTGTCAAATCAATTGGATGGAATGATGCAAAGTCCTGAGAGAGAGCCGTATGGGCGAAAGAATATCGGGCTTCAACGTTGGCCACGATGCGCCAGGTCAGACCTATATCGGCGCCGGCTACTACGTGTCCTGTTGCTGCAAAGCCTTGAGAATTGAATGAAGCGACGAAGATGTCGAGAGTTTGCGAATCGACGAAGCTTCCCGATTGACTGAACTGATACCAGATGGTCCCGGCGCCTGCGCCTACGTAAGGAAGAAATTTTGCCGGAATCCAGGCATAACTCCCGACAGTCTCTCCTATCTTTCTTGGATAAAAGCGCAGCGTCCCGGTTATCGGCATTTGAGTAAAATGGGTTGTCTGGGTGATTGGCTGCCCATTGTCTTGAACAAAATTGCGGGATTCCGAAAACGGTGAAGTCCTGGCATATTCAAAAGAAAAAACCGCCGCAAAGTGCGACTGGAAGGTAACTCCAAAGTCGAAGCCCATGACCGGGGCTCGAAAGTCGCTTTTCTCCAAAGTTAATTCCCGTGTGACCATGCTGAAGAGATCGCTCTCCGCACGCGGAAAATTGAATCCCGCATGTCCGCCTACGAACATTCGTGGATGGCCCAGGTGAAAATCAGTGGGCTTGCCCTTCGGCTGAGCGGAAGCGGGGGAGTTTGCATCCGTAGATTCTGGTTCGGCCTCGCCTGCGCGCAGTGGCGGCGCGAAAAGAAAACAGAGGAACGTCAACAGGAGCAGCACAACCACATGCAGTTTGGTGATCATAGCTTTCTCCTTCTTAAGAACTTTTAACATATTAGATGCATGAGGGATTTCCAAGGGTCAATAAACCTCATTTTCAGAATTGGAATCCGTTCCTCAACGTTGTAAAGCTTTATAGTCACGGCTGACCTCTAATCTCCCCCCTCGGCTTAAAATACTTGGGATTTTTTTTGATTTCCGAGCCCCTGCACGGGACCCATTGGAAAAAATTCGCTCGCATTCCCGAGCGGTCCCGTGGAAATGGACGCCAGAGGAAGCAACATCCTAATTGTCAGGGAACAACGTCCGTTCGCAGCCGCAGATAATAATCGATCAAGCCGATGTATTCGTTCAATACCGCGACATTTTCATGAGCGGCCCCTTCACCCGGGAGAAAAGCGAACGGGCTCATTGCTACTTTGCTTATAGTAAAGTCTCCGGGTGCGGCAATGGGCTCGGGTGTTATGGCGGCGAACGTCATCATGCTCCGGGGCAAATGCAACGCCGATGTGACGAGGAGGTAGCGTTTCCAGCCCTTCCCGTTCAGAATCTTTTTCACTTCGATGGCGCTTTCAAAGGTATCTCTCGAATTCGGTTCACGAATCACATCTTCACGAGCTACTCCCCAAAGCACGAGGTAGTCGCAGGCGATCTTGTTTTCATCCAGAGAGGGACTGAATGGGTCTACGTGGCCTCCGGAAACGACAATCGGTTTGCGCGCTATTCGATACAGGCGCAAGGCTTCTTCCAGTCGGCGAAAGGTTTGAACGGGAATACTTGGGAAGAGGATCAAACCAGTCGCGGGAATCGACCCGCCGCTAAGGACCACAATTGCATCGTACGGTTCTGCCTTTCGGCAATCGAGCAAAGGCGGAAAACGGGATTCAAGCGCGTAGGCCAGCGACCGTGATACTAATCCGGAATGGAGAGCAAGGATCAGGAGAAATGCGCCGAGAAAGAACTTTCGGGTCCAGTGACGCTTCCAAAAAACAAAGACGAGAGCCAGCAAAACCATCCAAATTCCCGGGGGTAAGATCAAGACTTTTAAGAAGCTCTTCAAGATAAACATCGTAATTCCCCTGTTAGTGCACCCGCTTGTAGAATAGCTGCAATACCCTTGATTGGAACCGGCAGAACAACACTCGAAAACCACGAAAAGTCAAACCAGACCATCGAAGTATATGATGCATCGTCCGGGAGAGTCGAGGGGTTATCTGCAGTTGTAAT
>JBEKKY010000393.1:0-3694 GCA_050010475.1 Acidobacteriota bacterium
AAGAGAGAGCTTTCGCAAATGTCGATTCCTAGGAGCGCGGCCGTCTCGGCGCGACGCTGTTTCGCCCAACCAGGATTGCGGGCGGGACGCCCGGACTTCCAGGCACACGCCCCGCTCCGGCAACCAAAAAAAAGGGCGGAGAAATTCCGCCCTTTTTAGTGGTGCTTTCAGTACCGGATACGTCTCCGCAAACTGCTGCGGTTCTGTAGTCCGGCTGCAATTTTAAACTACTTCGTGTGGCTCAGACCGCCCATCTTCTTCGGCTTCTGGGCCTCTTCTTGATCAGCCTTCAGCTTGAGAGCGATAGCCTTCTGGTACACCTTGTCTGCCTGGAGTTCGAGTTCAGCCTTGGCTTTTGGATCTTTTTCAAACTTGGCCTTTTCTCGCCAGAGCAGGTTTTCATACTGCATGGCATCGAAGTAGTTGGGGCGAAATTCGAGAGCCTTCGCAAGACAAGTAAGACCCTCCTCGATATTGGCTTGGACCTTGGCCTTTTCGTCGGGAGTCATCATATCGACCATTTCGCCCTGGACTCCCGTTTTATCCAAAGAATCATCAAAATCCATCACCGCAATCCGATAATAGGCTTCCGGATTCTTCGGATCCACCTTCAGAGACTGGGTGCACCACTCTTTGGATTCAGGATATTTCTTCAGCTGGTAATACAGCCCGGCGATGCTGAGCATCGCATTCTTGACGCTATCGGAAGGGTTAGCCGGATCTCTGGCGCTGTCGACAACCTGTTTGAAAATGGCAATGCCCTTCTGCGCCATTTCCTCGCTTTTGGGATCGGTCGAACCGGGAACAAACTGCGATTGGTAGGCAATCGCCAGATACATGCGCGCGGTTTCCGTGAACTCCGAGTTGGGATCCAGATCAACCGCCTTTTCGAAGTATTGTGCAGCCGCATCGTACTTCTGGTCAGTAAACTGCTTCACTCCCTTATTCATGTTGTCCCGAGCCCGCAATTTTGACAGGAAATTGCAGCCGGACATGGGGATCACTGCCAGGATAAGTAAGACGGCTAGCCACTTGCTGTTCAGCCTCATTGTGGCCTCCATACTATGAGTTAAACTGATTGCGAGTTCGGAAATCCTAATGGACTTCTTCCGTTAGGAGACCGATATCACCTACGCCGGCCCCTTTGGCAATATCGATTACTCTGACGACGTCGCTATAAGCCAGCTTGGGGCTAGCGCTGACGAACATGTTCTTGTTCGCGCGCTTGCTATAGATGTCCTGAAGTTTCGATCCCAGTTGCCCAATGGTTGTCTCTTCATTGTTGATGGCAATTTTTGCAGATTCACCAATGGAAACTACGATCACATTAGGGTCAATTGCCGCTTTATCAGTATCCTGAGAGGTCTGGGGCACCTTGACATCCAGGTCCATCTGTTTCACGGGCGTGATGACCATAAAAATAATGAGTAGCACCAGTAGAATATCAATATACGGCGTGATATTGATATTCGACATGGCGCCCTTATTACTGCCGATATTCATTGACATAGTAGATCCCTTTCTCTCATAGAACCATCAGAGCGGGGGGCGTCGGTTCATTTGCCTGCTCCACTGCAGTCATCGAACTATGGGACATTACAGTTTCGACACCCGATCGCAGCCTACCGGCCGGGGCACAACCCACAGCTCCCGGGACGGCTGGTGCCTAAAGCTGTTTTCGGATTATCGCAGCAGAGCAAAAATTTTGAACTGCCCATACCTGCAGTAAACACCTCCGACGAAATCAGAGGTGTCTACCGTCTAGTCTTTTTCTTTCTCCGCCATCAAGCCGATCCGCTCGACTCCCGCTCTGCGGCAGCCGTTGACAATCTCCACAACGCGGCCATACTGGAGCGCAGTATCGCCCTTGAGGAAAATTGTCCGGTTGATCTCCCCGCCGGAGAATTTCTGCGTGAGAAGATCATACAGCTCCTGCTCCGAAACCTGCTTTTTGGCCACGTAGAGCCGACCGTCACGGTTAATGGCGATCACGACCGCTTCCTTGCTGTCCGCTTCCGGTGCTTCGAGCGGATTTTTCGCTTTGGGAAGGTTCACGGTAATCCCGCTTTGCAGCAGCGGTGTCGTGATCATAAAGATGATCAGCAGCACCAGCATGATATCCGCCATAGGCGTGACGTTGATATCGGCAGTGACACCGCTTTTTCCGAATCCACGCCTACTAGCCACGAGTTTCACTCCGTCTCTTTAGGAAATAATCGATCAGTTCCGAAGCCGAGTTGTCCATCTCCACGGTGAACGTTTCGATCTTGTTGGTGAATGCATTGAACGCCCAGACAGCCGGAACGGCGACAAACAGACCGAACGCCGTGGTAACCAGAGCTTCTGCAATACCGCCCGCGACTGCGCCGATACCGGCGGTTTCCTCGGTCTTCATTCCGGTGAACGCGTTAATGATCCCGATGGTCGTTCCGAACAGTCCGACAAAGGGGGCCGTGGCGCCGATCGTGGCCAGTCCGCCGAGTCCTCTCTTCAGATCTTCAATCGCTACGGCTGTCGCTCTTTCGAGAGCGCGCCTGGAAGCTTCAATTGTTTCTCCCGGGATATCCTTGCTCTTCGTGTGAGCCTGGAGCTCATGCAGCCCCGAGACAAGTACCTTTGCCAGATGGCTTTTGTTGTACTGTTCACCGAGAGCAATCGCCTCGTCAATCTTTCCGTCTTTCAAACACTCGGCCACCGCAGGGGTAAAAAGCCGGGACTGATTGCGAGCCTGACGAAACGTAAGCCACCTTTCAACCATTACGCTGATCGAATAGGCTGATAGGATCAGGAGAAGGATTGCCACGAGTCTCGCGACCCAGCCCATTGAGCCAATCAATTCCATAAAATTCATTTGGTTTCTAACCTCCGATTTGATTTTGCTAAAACTATTTCAAGTTAAAGATAACAGTCACGGTAGCGATCACAGGGACAGGCTCTCCATTCAACAGGGTTGGAGAATACTTCCACTGTGCCACAGCGGCCTTCGCCGCGTCATTGAGTAAAGGATGACCGCTGGAAACCTTGATATCGGAAACATTGCCCTCTTCATCGACAGTCACAACAAGGACGACCGTTCCCTGAACACGAGCACGCTTTGCCAATTCGGGATAGACAGGTTCCACTCTTCTGATGAGCTTGGATTCCTGCACATTGCCGCCGACCTTGATCGGGTCACGCCTCACCGGCTTCGGTGGTGGCGGTGGCGCAACCGCCGACACGCCGGAAAGTAAATTGCCAACCACTCCCCCCGGCACTCCTCCGGTCACTCCACCCGCAACTCCGCCGGGAATTCCGCCGACAATATTGCTCACTCCGATTACGGGAGCATCATCAACGGGAGCGGGAATTTCCTTAGGGATTTCGGTAGGGGCGACGAATTGATTGGGGTCAACCACTGCGGCCTTGGGTGTTTTCTGCACATTGGTTGGCGGCGGTGGCGGCGGTGGCGGCGGCGGCGGTGGCGGTGGCGGTGCGATCAGAAACGTCAGGATCTCCCCTTCCGGCAACACGTTAAAAAACCAAAGCGGAATGACGACCACGACACCGATCAGCACAATATGCAGTACCATCGAAAAGGCCAGCGAACCTAATCGCTTCATGCCATCCGATTTGTTTAGCGCATCTACATCTTCAAACATGTGTCCCCCTCGTAAACTGCCCGCGGGCCTTAGAAGTGGGCTGGGCTTGCTGCGGT
>JBEKKY010000394.1:0-3690 GCA_050010475.1 Acidobacteriota bacterium
GCCTTCCAGAATCAGATGCGCAACAAGCCCAATCGCCACGAGTTCTCCGTGAAGATACTCTTGCCGCAAAACCGGAATTACCGTCATCCCCGCCGCCATCGCATGGGCGGCGGCTAAACCGCCGCTCTCGAATCCTACGCCGCTCAGCAGCGTATTGGCTTCTATGATGCGCTCGAGAGATGGATTCCCGGCGCCCCGCTTTGCCGCTTCGATTGCCGAGCGCGCGTCTTCAAACACGGTTTTAGCGCATAATTCCGCAAGCGCGAACGCCGCAATCGTGATACGGGCCCCCAGCATATTCCTGCCTGACGGATTTTGAAAACACGTGCGGGCTTCATAAAAGGTAGCCAGAGCATCCCCCATGCCTGCGACAAGGTGCCGGACCGGAGATGACGCAATGATGCCCGTATCCACGATAACCAGAGCCGGACTGTTTCGAAAAAACTCGGGTCCCTTGCCCACACCCTCCGGGCTGTACATGACCGATACCGCTGAACAGGGCGCATCTGTCGATGCGATGGTAGGACAGATTACTACCGGCACGCCGAGGCGGAAGGCCAGGCATTTTGCCGCATCGATGCATTTCCCACCGCCGACTGCGATCACCGAGTCGACCGGTTTTCCTGTGGTCCGGAACACGCCGGCCAGGCGCTCTACCTCTTCGAACGAGCACTCTCCTTCAAAGATTTCCATGCGTGCTTCCATTCCCGCGCTGGAAAGGCTTTTCTCAACCCGATTGCCGAAGCGCCCTTTCCCTCCCACCGTCATTAAAACCGCCGGCCGGCAGCTTGAAATGACCGAGAGGTAGTGTCCAAGGCGGTCCAGAACACCGTTTCCTTGAATATACCGATGGGGAAAAATCAGAACGCAGGGCGGTTCCAAACTCTCGTCCGAGTCTTCCGAAAATAATTCCTGTGGCGAATAAGGGACAATAGTCGACATAAATTTTCCTGCCGGGAGTCCCGACGTTTTGCTGGCTCTCTTACGAATTCGCGGCGCTGCAAAAGAGCCGGCGAGACGCCGGCGCTCCGGCCTATTTGTCTTCTTAAAACGTTTCTATTTCACAAGTATGAACGCGTCGGCCGCAGCGAGCCCTTCCGACTGAGCGGATACGGTTATCTTCCCCGCTTGTCCGCGTTTCGCCCGCACGATCACCAATGCCACCCCGTTGAAAGCCGTGCGGTCTTTGGAAGCGAATACGGTGAAATCGGTCGGATCGCCGTTATCTGTCGCAACGATCTCCCCCGGTCCGCGGATCGAAAAATGAATCAGATTATTGGCCCGTGGGGCTCTCAGGCCTGCCCGATCAATGACCGAAAGAGTAATGAACGACAAATCAAGGCCGGCGCCGGCGATGGTCTCCCGGTCCGGCTTCATCTGCAATGCGGCCGGATTTCCTGCAGTCTTGACCGAATCGGTCGCCCATTGTTTCCCCTGCTTGTACGCGATGACTTTCAGTTCCCCCGGCTCGTAAATAACATCGTCCCAGCGCAGCCGATATTGAAATGGTTCCCTTTTCTTCCGTCCCAGCGATTTGCCGTTGAGAAAGAGCTCCGCTTCATCTCCCGATGTGTAGACGTGGACGGGCGTCGCGGCGGCATTCCCTGCTGCGGCTTTCAACCCTATGCGCTCGGGCCAGCTCCAGTGCGGCAGGATGTGGGCCATGGGCAAATCCGGCCGCCAGTGTGCCTGATACAGATAGAAACGGTCCTTTTTGAATCCCGCCAGATCAATGATGCCGAAATAGGAGCTGCGGGATGAATCAAAAGGTGTAGGTTCTCCGAGATAATCCCAGCCGGTCCAAACGAATTCTCCACCAACGAACGGGTATCGTTCCTGGGCTGCAAACTCCTTATCCGGCGAAGCGGCCCAAGGAGCGAAGTACAGGTCGTACGAGCTCACCTGATGCCTCGATGCATCTTCTCCCGAATCTGCTCCGGCGACAGCGCCCAAGCCGGCAGCCACCGGGAAAAAATATTCCCCACGGCTGCTGATGGTCGATGCGGTTTCGCTGCCGAACACGAACTTTTTTGGGAAATTCTGGTGAAATACCGGATACTGAGGCGGCGCATTGCGTATGCCGGCGCCCTGGTAATTCAAACCTGCGGTGTCGATCATGGCAGGAAATGGGCTGTCTGCCCGCGCCATGTTCATAGCGCTGGTGGTGGGGCGGGTTGGATCCTCCTGGCGCACGATTTCGCTGAGTTCTTTGGCAACAGCCGCGCCGGCTTCCCCTTGACCCTGTTCGCCAACTTCATTGCCGATGCTCCACATAATGACAGAGGGATGATTCCGATCTCTGTGCACCAGCATTCGCGTGTCCTGCTCATGCCACTCGCCAAATATGCGGCTATAATCGTTCGGTGTTTTTCCTCGCACCCAGCAGTCAAACGTCTCATCCATTACCATGAGACCCATTTTGTCGGCCAGATCGAGCAATTCAGGCGCCGGCGGATTGTGGCTGGTGCGAATGGCATTGGCGCCCATTTCCACCAGCATCTCCAGTTGCCGTTGCAGCGCTCGATAATTCAATGCAGATCCCAGCGCTCCCAAATCGTGATGATCGCACACGCCGTTCAATTTTATGTGCTCGCCGTTGATGAAGAATCCCTCATCGGGATCAAACTTGAGCCAACGGATGCCGAAAACGGTTTCGTAGGCATCCACGACCTTGTTTCCGCTCTGCAATGTCGTGATGGCGACATACCGATTGGGTCTTTGTTGGGGAACCGGCCCCCATAATTTCGGGTTTGCAATAGATCCATTCCCCTCAATCGTGGCGCTGGAGCGGGGAGGGATCCGAAGGTTTGCACGCGGGAAGGTCGTCACAGCGCGGCCGGTCCTGTTCCCGTTTTCGCTCAAAGGAAAAATATCCGTCGATACGGTGATATCGGCTTCTTGCTTCGAGTCATTGTCGACCGTGACGTTCAACCGAATAGAGGCCGAGGCATTTGAAACCTCCGGGGTAGTCAGGCAAGTCCCCCATTGTCCGACATGCACAGGCGATGTTTTGACAAGCCATACATTGCGGTAAATTCCGCCACCGGGATACCATCGGGATGAATTGGATGGATTATCCAACCGGATTGCAACCTGATTGACTCCACCCGGTTGTACGTAGGGGGTCAGATCAATCCTCCAGGATGCATATCCGTATGGCCATCCGCCGGCCAGATGGCCGTTCAGCCACACAGTTGCAAAGGACATCGCGCCATCGATGTCCAGGAAAATGGATTTACCGGCGTCAGTCGCAGGGATCATCAGCTTTTTCCGGTACCATCCAACCCCATAGAACGGCAACCGTCCCGTACCACCGTTGCCGGCACTTGAAAATGGGCCCTCGATACCCCAATCGTGCGGCAGGTCCAATTGGCGCCACGAGCTGTCATCAAATCCGGCCTGCACATAAGGGATTGTCTCGCCGAACTTTTCAGCGGGAGACGCGAACCGGCGGGCAGGGTCTTTAACAAACGAGTTGCCCGTCGGCAGAATCCATTGTCTGATCGAGCTGTAACTGAGATTCAGTGCAAGGCCGGGCGGATCATTTTTTGTGAAGCGCCAGTCGGTATCAATCGAGATTCGTTCTCGCGGTGATATGGACTCCTGAGTGGGTGCAGCCGTCATTGGAAAAAACACAGTGATAAGCAAAGCAATATGCCATCTTGACATGGAGCTCGCTCCTTTGAGTTG
>JBEKKY010000395.1:0-3685 GCA_050010475.1 Acidobacteriota bacterium
GGACGGATCACCGAATTTCCTGCGCCGGATTTCATCGAGTCATGCAGTCGATTGACTAATCCAACCAGAGATTTGTGCTGATCATCGATTTCCTTGATGTTGACCGCCAGCGTGTCGCTCCAAGAGATGAGGGCCATCGTTCCTCCTTTGCCTGAGACCCGGGCTTTTGTACATTTCGGCCGACAAAGGATTAGGCTGTAGCCCCATTTTTACGGGAGCGCTTTGGAGGGCTTAACTGAAAACCGGCCTGAGACTCGACTGTGGGCTATGGTTTTTTTTCCAGCAGAAACCACTTTCCCCCGCCATGTTCGACCGCGCCGCCGCTGTCATCCGCGGAATATAACATCAGGGGGGCTTTGTCCTCTTTCGGAACTGCAAACACAAGCCAGCCTTCCGCCGCCTCTCCTGACTTGAGCCCTTTGCGCAATTCCGGTTTGGGCGGCACAGCGGATACTGTTTCGTAATCCTCGCCCTTCGCGGAATATGCCGTGAACTCCTTTGGAGAAAGTTGATGAATGCAGGTGCCTGGGGTTCCCCGGGCGCTATATTCATACTTGATGCGTGCCAGCAAATACTCCATTCCGGATTCGGCCGGCTTGTTGGCACCGCTCGCCTCCCGGATGCGCTTCCAGGCTTCCTCGCCCCGAATCACCTCGAGCAGGGTGATTTTCATATCATACAGTTCGTGGGAGGTATATCCCTCTCCGCACTCGATAATTCCGGCTACAGTGGTACCGGCTGGGGTGGGGGAGCCCGGGGACGACCCCTGTGTTTGTGCGGACACCATTGGAAGTGCGGTAGCGAGAATAATCAGAGCGAACAAATAGTGCGCGAAAGTTTTCAACCAAAACCTCCTTATTCCAAAGTGACAGCCTAGCAAAGCAAAACCAAAAACGCCACGGATTCCACGGATTTCACGGATCCAATTCTCAAAATCAATGATAATCCGTGGAATCCGTGGCGTTTTTCCTGTTAACTCAACAGCTTTTCCAGATTTCGAATGACGGAGTTGCGGTGAGTCCCGGCCCAAAAGACTTTGCCGCATATGGGACAGGATTTGAAGTTTTCCTGAGTCTCGAAAACAAACGGCGGAACCATCCCGCGAACGGATTCATGCGCTGTCTCCTGCAATGCTTCATTACAGGAGAGACAGCGTGTGAGGAGGGAAGAGAGGCCGGCTACATGCATGGTTTTAAAAACCTGTCGAATCTGCATCTGAAGGTCCTGGCTTTCGATAAAAATGAACTGGCGAACGGCCTTCCTTACAAGCAGCCGTGTGTCGCGGGACAGAAGCACTCTCCCCTGGCTATTTGAAATCCTTACCAACTCATTGTCAGAAAAACTATTGGAATAGAGAACATCAAAGCCCGCGATGCGCAGCCATTTTGCCAGTCTGCCCAGCATGACATCGGCGATGAATTTTGGAGGATCCTGCCCAGGCGGAAAGTGGGGGGCTTTGTTTTCGATCTGTTTCTGCCGGATCCACGCGGCTTTTTTCCTGGATTCGGAAGTACTCATGCGCGTTCCCCGTTCCCCGTTGTCCGTTCCCCGTTTAACTTCTCAGTGAAAAAGCCTTCGCGTTTAATAACGGGGAACGGACAACGGGGAACGGAGAACGTATTTAGCCTTCGGCAAGCTTCTTTCGGAGCAGGTCATTCACGACCTGCGGATTGGCCTGCCCTTTCGTTTCTTTCATGACCTGGCCGACAAAAAATCCCATCACCTTCATTTTCCCTGAACGGTATTCGGCCAGTTGTTTCGGATTCGCCGCCAGGATGTTTTCAATTACGGCGCTCAGGCTGGCTTCATCGCTGACCTGAACCAATCCCATACGTTTGATGATCGCTGCGGGCTCCTCTTCGGTCTGATTCATCTCCTCGAAAACTGTCTTTGCTATCTTGCCGGATATCTCGCCCGAATCAATCACGCGAATCAAAGCGGCCAAACGCTCCGGCGGAATTGGGCAGTTTTCAATTTCCTTGCCGGAATTCTTGAGTGCGTATGCGAGATCGCCCATGATCCAGTTGGCTGAAGCTCGTGGATTACCCGAGATTCTGGCACACGACTCAAAATAATCGGCCACGGCTGGCGCGGCGGTCAAAAGAAGGGCATCTTCATCCGAGAGGCTGTACTCTCTGATGAATCGCTGCATTTTCGGTCCGGGTAATTCGGGAAGTTCCGTTTGGATCTGTGCAATCCAGGTTCGTTCCAATTTGAGCGGCAATAAATCCGGTTCAGGAAAATACCGGTAGTCATGCGCTTCTTCCTTGCTTCTCATTGGGAATGTGCGCCCTTCGGCCTCATCCCACAGCCGTGTTTCCTGCACGATCAGGCCACCCTCCAACATGACCTGTATCTGCCGCTCGATCTCATAGTCCAAGGCTCTCTGCAGAAAACGGAACGAGTTGAGGTTCTTTATCTCCACTTTGGTTCCCAGTTTCTGCGATCCCTTAGGCCGGATGGATACGTTGGCATCACAGCGAAGGCTCCCTTCCTCCATGTTGCCGTCACAGACTTTCATGTAGAGAAGCGTTTTGCGAAGATGCGTCAGATAATCGTACGCTTCCTGGCTGCTGCGAAAATCCGGCTCGCTGACAATTTCCACCAGGGGAGTGCCGGTCCGGTTCAGGTTCACATAGGACTTGGAATCCGGAAAACCTTCATGGATTGATTTCCCGGCGTCATCCTCCATGTGCAGTCGCGTGATTCCAAAAGATTTTTCCTGCCGGTTTACTATTTTGCCGCCTTCCGTCCTTTCTCCCGATAATACCCGAACCAGCCCGTGCTCACCGAGAGGACGATCAAACTGCGATATCTGGTAGCCCTTGGGCAAGTCCGGATAAAAATAGTTCTTGCGCGCAAAAATCGATGTCTCATTAATCCGACAGGCCAGGGCCATTGCAGTTTTTACTGCCATAGTTACGGCATCCCTGTTCAGGACCGGAAGGGCGCCCGGAAGGCCCAGACAGACGGGACACGTGTTTGAATTCGGCGGAGCGCCAAATTGAGTGCTGCAGCTACAGAATAGTTTGCTGCGCGTGAGCAATTGTGCATGTACTTCAAGTCCGATTACAGGTTCAAATTCCATAGAGCCATTATAAAACAGGAAAGCTAAGCGCCAATTTATTTCCAGCCTTCACAGAAATAGTGAATGAAAAACCACAATACCATAAAACCCAAATATGTCGGTGTTTGCATTGAGCATTGAAACATACTAAGAAATAAGTGGTTGCGGCAAGTTACCGCGGAATACCCTGGATGGCATGAAGAATGCCTGTACTGATTCGAGCGCTGCTTTGAACTCAGAACCGGCACTGGGGTAAGAAATTCGAGGGAGATCCGGGCATGAGAATGGCAGCGCTCTTTTAGTGGGCAGTAGGCAGTATTCAACTGACCCTTTGAAATAATGGCATTCTGCATCCTACTGCCCACTGTCCACCAACCATTCTAAAATCAGTTCCGCAGCCCTTTCTTCCAGCCTAGCCGCACCCAGGTTTCCATCAAGCCATATAATTTTGTGGTCCGAACGAAACCAGGTGAGCTGCCTTTTCGCGTAATGCCTGCTCTCCTTTTTGGTTTCTTCGATCGCCTGCGGCAATGAAACTCTGTCGCCCAGGTAGTCTATGGCCTGCCTATACCCAATCGCTTTGAATGCGTGGGCCTGTTCTGAGAATTTTTGCAGGAG
>JBEKKY010000396.1:0-4008 GCA_050010475.1 Acidobacteriota bacterium
ATTCAATTCGAAGGACTGGAACCAGGCACCGTCGTCCGAATCGAACCGGACGATCTTCACACGTCACTCAGGCTCCGCTCGGTCCATGACATCGATTTGCCTACCGCTTTGGAACTGGGACGCCGGATAGGTTTAGAAATGCCCGCCAAGCTCACCATATTCGGCATACGGGCCCAAGATGCGCTTACACTGGGTGAATCCCTGACTGAGGCTGCGGAACGCGGTTTGAACGAGGCGGTCGACCTCGTCCTCAAAGAGATTCGAGATTCGAGATTCGAGATTCAAGATTAAGGCCGAATCGCAATCTCGAATCGCGAATCTGGAATCAACTATGGCCTCCGGCGATAAGACAATCCGATCCAGCATCAAGGCGCGCCTGATAAAAAGCTTCACAGTCGCCATCCTTATCCCTTCTCTGGTGACTGCCGTCGGCGGCATGCTCACATGCTCATGTTTCGCGGGCAGATTTATGACCAGGCGCAGGCTCGCGTGAAGTCCGACCTCGAATCAGCCAAGGAAATCTATCAAAACTACCTGGAACGTCTCAAGGACGCCATGCGGATCCACGCGACCCGGATGGTCGTGTATGGAGCTTTGGAACGGAATGATCCATCCGGCGTGGCTGCCGAGATGGAGAAGATTCGCAGGGCGGAACGTCTGGATATGCTGACCTTGATGGACAAGCAGGGAAAGGTTTTCTATCGGACCTGCAATCCGTCGGTCGTCGGAGATGATGAGTCCAAAGATCTGTTTGTTCAATACGAGCTGCAGAAGAGGGTTCCGGTTTCCAGCGCGGATATCGTGCAGCCGGAAGAGCTGATCAAAGAATCGAGGCAGCTGGCGACACAGGCTTCGATGGATATCACCAAAACGCCGATGGCGGGCCCACTAGGAAAGATGCAGATTCTCTCGGGAATGGTGTTGAAGGGGGCGGCTCCCGTGTTTACCTCCAATGGAAAATTTTTGGGAGTGCTGGTGGGCGGAATAGTCGTCAATCGTAACTATGAAATAGTGGACAAAATCCGGACGACCGTCTTCAAGGAGGACGCATATAAAGGACAACAGGTGGGGGCGGCGACTATTTTCCAGGATGATGTGCGTATTTCCACCAATGTCCGAAATGCCGATGGGAGCCGTGCAATCGGAACCCGGGTGTCTGCCGAAGTGGCGGAAGCCGTTCTAAAAAATGATGAAACCTGGATCAGCCGTGCATTTGTGGTCAATGACTGGTATATCTGCGCTTATGCACCCATCAGGAATCTGAGCGGGAATAGGATCGGGATGATTTCCTTGGGCAGCCTGGAAAGACCTTACCGAGACATCCTCTGGCGAAATCTGTACGTATTTCTCGGAATTGCGCTGCTGGCTGTGGGATTGATCAGCATTGTCGCGATGACGGTCGCTCATCAAATCTCCCGTCCGATCCGTGCCATGGCCGATGCTGCCAGGAAAATCGCTGACGGAGATTATTCCCAAAAGGTCGAAGTCTCGTCAGATGATGAGATCGGGTTCCTGGCGAACAACTTCAACAAAATGGTTGCGGAGCTTGTGCGCGCTCACCAGGAACTCAAGGAATGGGCGGAGACTCTGGAACGCAAAGTGGAAAAGCGAACGACGGAATTGAAGGCAATGCAAGCCCATCTCATTCAGTCGGAAAAGCTTGCGGGTGTTGGAAAACTGGCCGCCGGAGTCGCGCACGAAATCAATAACCCGCTCACCTGCGTGCTCACAAACAGCAGCCTTCTGCTTGGAGACCTGCCGCCGGATGATCCCCGGCGCGAGGATCTCCAGACCATCGTCGACGAAACGCTTCGCTGCAGGAAGATCGTCAAAGGGCTTTTGGATTTTGCACGGCAGACGAAACCTCAAAAGCAAAATCTGGATCTGAACAAGGTTGTGGAGGATGTGCTGTCACTGGTCCGGAATCAGGCCTCTTTCCAGAACATAGCCATTCGAACTGAAATGGATCCCAATCTTCCTTCCGTTCTGGCCGATGCGGACCAGATGCGCCAGGTCGTATTGAACATCATTCTGAATGCGGCAGATGCGATGCCGCAGGGCGGAGCGCTGCGTATCCACTCGTATTTCGAAGCCAAATCAAAACAGGTAATATTACGGATATCGGATACCGGTCCGGGAATCCCCGTAGAAATTCAGGACAAGCTGTTTGAGCCTTTCTTTACGACAAAAAGGACGGGAACGGGATTGGGATTAGCCATTGCTTACGGAATCATGGAACGTCACAAAGGAGCGCTCAAAGTCGAGAGTTCTCCCGGACACGGGACGACGATTGTCGTGATCCTCTCCACAGACATAAAAACGATTGATGACTAAAATGGATTCGCCCAAAGCACTGATTGTCGACGACGAACCAACCATCTGCAGGGCCTGTGAAAAGATCCTGTCCCGTGAGGGATACTCCGTCAAGGTTGCCTATTCGGGCAAGCAGGCACTGAGCATACTCGAGCAGGAACCCTTTGATATTCTTTTCACCGATTTGAAAATGGCGGAAATGGGCGGGATGGAACTTTTGGAAACGCTTCGTTCACGGTTCCCAGACCTGGTTCCCGTAGTGATTACCGGGTACTCTACAATCGCTTCGGCGGTCGAGACGATGAAACTGGGCGCATTTGATTACCTTCCCAAACCGTTTACTCCCGACGAAATGACTGCAGTCGCCAAAAAGGCGTGGGAAAAGAGACAAAAGCTTATCGAGACCCGGGCCATTGTGCAAGGTGATATGCTCCCGTCATTCTGCGGCATCGTCGGAAAGAGCCCCAAAATACATGAGATCTTCCGAATGATCCGCAAGGTCGCCCCCACATCCAGCACGGTGCTGATCGTGGGAGAAACCGGCACAGGGAAGGAGCTGGTGGCCAGAGCGATCCATGCATTCAGCCCACGAAGCGAGCATCGGTTCAGCGCCGTCGATTGCGGAACACTTTCGGTCGAACTTCTCGAAAGCGAGTTGTTCGGCCACGTCAAAGGAGCCTTCACCGGAGCGGTTTCAAACAAACAGGGTATTTTCGAAGCGGCGGACCAGGGAACAGTTTTTCTGGATGAAATCTGCAACATCAACCTGGAGATTCAGGGCAAACTGCTGCGCTTCATCCAGGAACGCGAGTTCCTGCCGGTCGGCGGGACGGAGACCAAACACGTCGACATCCGTCTTGTCTTTGCTACAAACCGAGATCTTGAGAAGATGGTCGCCGAGGGAACGTTCCGAGAAGACCTCTATTACCGCCTTTACGTTTATCCGATTCAGCTGCCCCCGCTCAGGGAGAGGCGGGAGGATATACCGGTACTGGCATATCACCTCCTCTCCAAAATGCAAGCTCAAGGGGGAAAGAAGGTTACCGTCATCTCCGATGCCGCTCTCAAGATGATCGAACAGTACGACTGGCCGGGAAACGTGCGTCAACTCGAAAGCGCGATCGAAAGAGCCGTCATCTCCTGCGAAGGAACGACGATTGAACCCCACCACTTGCCTATGGCAGTGACGCGGGCCGGATTGCCGGAGGCTTATCCGGTGCCCCAAAACAACAGAGAATTCCTGACGCTCAAGAAGAGGCTTCGGGAACAGGCAATCGGCGAACTGGAACGGGAATTCGTTCTCGAAGCTCTGCAGAGAAACGATTGGAATGTCACGCGCGCGGCTCAAGATGTGAACATTCAGAGGCCGAACTTCCAGGCACTGATGCGCAAGCACGCCATCAAGTCAAAGCAAAATGACGAGTGAAACCGTAATTACGAATTACGAATGACGAATTGAAACAGCTGCCCGGCTTTTAATTCGTAATTCGTCATTCGTAATTCGTAATTCCAAAGCCTCTATTTCTCACTATCGAGCATACTCATCTGGTGCTCGTCATACCTTGCGCCGGCGACTGATGATTCCGGAATCCGCCGTTCAATTTGAGCTATTTCGGATTGAGTTAGCTTTACTTCAAGGGCCGCCAGGGATTCCGATAACTGCGCCCGGGTCCGGGCTCCCATGACCGGAATAAT
>JBEKKY010000397.1:0-3675 GCA_050010475.1 Acidobacteriota bacterium
ATGCAACCCGGCATGCTCGTCGCTCGCGCCTAGCCAGCGGGCCTGGGGGCCAGCAGCAAAATGTAACCTTTATTCATTACCAGGCCCTAACCACTAATCGCTAACAACTAAAACGCTTGTAATGAGCACCGCTCTCTAGCAGAATCTAGAATTTACACAGGGGAGACAAAGGTGATGGCCAGAATTATCCAGGGAAAGCTGGATGCAAAAGGTAGTCGTTTTGCAATTGTCATTAGCCGGTTCAACTCGCTGATCAGCGACCGGCTGCTCTCCGGCGCGCTTGATGCTTTGGAAAGGCATGGAGCGGCGCCGGACGACATCAGCATCGTGTGGGTTCCCGGAAGTTTTGAGATTCCTGTCATCGCAAAAAAACTTGCGCAGTCTCAGAAGTATGATGCAGTGGTCTGTCTCGGAGCTCTCTTGAGAGGGGAAACGCCTCATTTTGAATATCTCTCGTCGGCAGTTACCAAGGAATTAGGAGAGATCGGGTTGGAAGCCGGTATCCCGGTGATCAATGGAGTTTTGACCTGTAACACGATGGAACAGGCGGTCGATCGGGCCGGCCTGAAGACCGGGAATAAGGGATTTGATGCCTGCGTAGCTGCGATTGAGATGATCGAATTGATGAAGCAGCTGTAGGCATCGTCATTGGGGCACTATCCGGGTGAATCGTACCCATGGGACTTCGCAGAGTTGCGCGCGAGTGCGCGCTTCAGATGCTGTACGAACTGGATGTCGGCAAGCACCCCAAGGATGAAATTCTGCGCATGTACTGGCAGATGAACGAGCATCCTCCAAACGTGCGCGATTTTGCCGAGCAGTTGTTCGTCGGAACCGTCCAGCGGCTGAAGGAAATCGACAAGGTAATCCAGCAGCATACCAAAAACTGGCGGCTCGGCAGAATGGCGGTTGTAGACCGGAATGTTCTCAGGCTCGCGGTCTTCGAGTTCCTTTCGGGCGGCAAGACTCCTGGAACCGTGGTAATCAACGAAGCTCTCGAGATTGCACGAAAGTTTTCAACTCCAGAATCCGCGCAGTTTGTAAATGGAATTCTGGACAGCATAAAAAATGAACTGATGGATAAGGGACGAAGGAGTAATGGAAAACCTGACTAATCTCGTGGAGCAGCGCCGTTTCAAGTTGGACGAGCTGAAACGTCTGGGCTACGATCCGTACCCGCACAAATTCGATTACACCCATACTTTGGGTCAGATCCGGAAATCTCTGGACGGAGTCGGCGGTCCTGAACTTGAGGAAAGAAAAGAATTCGCGCGGATTTGCGGCCGCATCCTGTCACTCCGCCGTCAGGGCAAGGCAGGATTCCTGGACCTTTCCGACGGTGAGAACAGGCTTCAGGTTTATGTTCGCAGGGATTTTGTGGGACCGGATAATTTCGAGCTGTTCAAACTCTTTGACGTGGGGGACATTGTCGGCGCTGAAGGAACCGTTTTTCGCACGCACACAAACGAGCTCACGATTTCGGCAAGCAAGATCTGCCACCTTTCAAAGAACCTACTGCCCCTTCCAGAGAAATGGCACGGTCTCACGGATGTGGAGACCCGTTTCCGTCAGCGGTATGTGGACCTCATCGTCAACCCGGATGTCCGCTCGGTTTTTGTCAAACGCAGCAGGATCATTCGCGAGATCCGGAGCTTTCTTGACGAGCGAGGCTACCTGGAAGTGGAAACCCCTGTTCTCCAGACCATTGCTGGGGGAGCCATAGCCCGTCCGTTTCAAACCCATCACAATGCGTTGGATATTGAGCTCTACTTAAGAATCGCGCTGGAGCTTTATCTCAAGCGCTTGATCGTGGGGGGGATCCCGAGAGTTTATGAACTGAGCCGGATTTTCCGGAATGAAGGAGTTTCCACACAGCACAACCCCGAGTTTACGATGCTGGAATTCTATCAGGCATACAGCGATTATCGGGACCTGATGAATCTGACCCAGGAAATGATTTCGCACATTGCCGAAGTGATTGCCGGATCACGCCGCGTGCAGTTCGGGGAACACATTCTGGATTTCGACAAGTGGCAGCGCCTTTCGATGAAGGAGGCAATTCAGCGATTCTGGCCGGATTCACTCTCCACGCCTTCGGAACAGGACTTGCTTTCGCTGGAAAAGCTTCGATCGCTTGTGAAATCAGTGCATGCACACTTTGAGATGACGGACGGCCCAGGCAAGCTGTCAGTCATTCTGTTCGAAACCGTTGCAGAAGATCATCTGATTCAGCCGACAATCGTCTATGACTATCCGACCGAAGTCTCCCCTCTGTCCAAAACCAAAGCGGACGATCCGGCAACTGCGGAACAGTTTGAGATCTACATTGGAGGGATGGAAATCGGCACTGCATATTCGGAGCTGAACGATCCGACCGAGCAGAAAGCGCGCTTCGAAGAACAACTGCGTGCCAGATGCCGCGGAGACGAGGAAGCGCATGACATGGACGCCGATTACGTCCGTGCGCTCAGCTATGGCATGCCGCCCACGGCAGGAGAGGGAATTGGGATCGACCGTCTGACGATGGTATTGACCGGTTCTCAGTCGATCCGTGACGTTATTCTATTTCCCTTGCTTAAGCCGGAACCGCCGCCAGAAGATTGAACAACCGTTTACGCGTTTACGGGTTCACGCGTTTACGCGTTTCTTGTTGATGACGAAGACGATAAAGCAGCATCCCATTAACGCGTAAACCCGTAAACGCGTAAACCCGTAAACGCAGCCTATGAAATTTGAACTGTTCATTGCTCTGCGATACCTCCGGGCAAAACGCAAACAGACAATGGTGTCTGTAATATCAACCATCTCAATTCTGGGTATTACGGCAGGCGTGATGGCTCTGGTCATTGCGCTGGCGCTCTCCACAGGGTTCAAGGAAGATATCCAGGGCAAAATTATCGGCGCGACCTCAGCCATCAATCTGCTCCGCATCGACGGCACCTTTATTCTGGATTATCAGGAACTCCAGCGGAAGGTCGGCGCCGTGCAGCACGTCACCGGCAGCGCACCGGCCATTTTCAGTCAGGTGTTCATTTCCAGTTCCGCCCGCAACCAGGGCGCCAGTCTGAAAGGGGTTGATCCGGCGCGCGAAGGCCAGGTCTCGGATTTCTTCTCTCGCATTGTCGCGGGAAGCCCTCATGTCCTGGACAAGCGGGAATCGACCGTATCCGGGGAGAGCCCGCGTTCTCTCGAAAATATCCTGATGGGAAAAGAAATGGCTCGGGCGCTGGGAGTGAACGTAGGAGACAGCGTGAAGGTCTTCTATCCTCTGGGAAGGATGACTCCGCTTGGAATGACGGCATCGGAAAAGACATTGCGGGTTGCCGCAATTTTTGAGTCCGGATTGTGGGATATCGATTCGAATTGGGCCTATATCAACATTGATTCCGCCCGGCGCCTTCTCTCTTTCCCTTCGGATTCGGCATCGGTGATTCAATTCAAAACAGACGATCTCGACAACGTCGAGGCCATTGCAGACGACATCCGCAGTAAAGCAGGCCCAGGATTTATTACCACCACCTGGATCGAACTCAACAAGCCGCTTTTCTCCGCTCTCAAGCTCGAAAAGCTCGCCCTGTTTCTCACGATAGGACTGATTGTATTCGTGGCTTCCCTCAACATCGTAACGACTTTGATCATGATGGTGCTCGAGAAGCAGGGGGATATCGCAATTCT
>JBEKKY010000398.1:0-3671 GCA_050010475.1 Acidobacteriota bacterium
TTGTCTGGACTGTCGATACAGACGACCTTGTAGGTTGCATTCTGAGCCCCAACCCACCGGGTGCCGTTTGTCATAAGATTTTTGTTTTCATTCAGCACATAGCCTGTGTTCGGGTCGCGCGTGGCTTTTGCCTTGCCAAAGAGAATCGGAGTGAGGGATACGGCATCCAACGGCACAGTACCGGTGCCGTCGCTATTGGAGACGTTCTTCGGCGGAGTCAGCCTTGCCAATTCCAGGATGGTGGAGAACAGGTCCACGACATGGGCATATGAATTATTCTGCGTATTGGCCGCTATTTTAGGCCCCCGGATGATCATGGGGACCAGGGCGCCGCTTTCATAAGCCGTTCCTTTCCCACGGCCCTTCCTGGTGATGTACATATTGTCGATGAAGTCCAGATTGGGCCTGCCATACATAGCGGTGCCGTTATCGCTGATATAAATGACATAAGTATTGGGATCAATGTTGTCGACCGCGTCGAGCAGCTTACCGAACATTGTATCCATGGAATTGGTCATAGCCCGCATGAGCGCTTCGCCGCTGCATGAGCCCGCGTTATTCGACCCGAATGTGCCTCCGCATTCCTTCATTTCTTTGATACTCACCGCATCAAGTGTGTCGATATTCGGCACGCACATGGCGCTCGGCTGCTGTAGGATTGTAGTGTGCGCCAAATTAAAAGCCAGCCAGGCGAACCACGGCTTATTGGGATTTTCCGCTTTCCTGGCTTTGATCCATTCTATAGTATCGGCGACTTTGACTACCGGCGCATAATTCGTTGGAGCAATGCCGGGAAGGGATTTCTTCGGCATGGGCTCGACGCGCCATTGATCTGCGGGGGTGTCGGCATCCTGCACCTGATATTCGTAGTCCCAATATGAGTTAATGGCAGCGTGCATGTTCCCCTTGAACAGCTCGAATCCCGCCTGCTTCGGTTTCATGCCGGGGTAATCCACGGGTTTGCCGGGCAACCCGGCCATATGCCATTTGCCGAAAATTGCAGTGCTGTAGCCGGCTTCGTCTTTCAGCTTTTGGACGAAGCTCGTATGCTTCGAGGATAGTGCATCTGCGTAGGTGGTAACGTTGGTTTTTGCTGCGAACAGTCCGGTAAGAATCGTCGCGCGCGTCGGAGAGCAGAATGGATGCGCCCAAATATTGCCGAATCTCATGCCTTGACTGGCAAACTTATCCAGAACGGGTGTGGAAGCCGGCTTGCCGCCAATTTTGCGATAATCGGAATGGTTGTGTCCTGAAGGCCCATATTTCTTGACAAGATTATCGATCAAGCCCGGATAAATGTTGGACAACACATCCATGCCGATATCGTCGCCAATAACGAGCAGGATGTTGGGGCGACGGGATGTGCCGGCTTTGACTTTGTCTTCTTTCGCTGTGGATGAACACACCCAGAGGAAAACTGCGGCCAATATCAAAACCGCTTTTGTCATTGATTGCATTCGATCAATCCCTCCTCCCCTCGCAACCGTCCTGGTGTCGTTATGTTAAGACACCGATCGATGTTTTATCCATGATTTCTTTGGCCCTATGCAAGACAAATCGGTTAATAATGCTCTTTCGAATTCAACAGCTCTGGCGGAAGCATAATAGGCTGCGTGCATTGGCCCTTACTGCGTTCGCATCTCATGTTCCGCCTCGGTTGATCTGGGGTCTGCCGGAATATTGCAGGCGGCACATTATTACAATTACATCGTCTGTCGGCAGAGGAATAAGCCTGATATGAAGAAGACGCAATGGATCATGGTAATTCTGGCGGTTGTGATGCTTATTGCGGCAGCCTTGGTCTTTTATCGGCTCAACCTGGACGGGCTGTCGATCCGGCGCAAGGCAGATGAATCGGCGAGCTCCACCGATTATTCCGGCACACAGTCCTGCAGGGAATGCCATGAAAAGTTTTACAAGCTCTGGGCTCCTTCTCATCATGGCTTGGCCATGCAGCCTTTCACGGCGCAACTTGTGCAAACAAGACTTACGACCCAGGATAAAGACCTGGTGATTGGAGGCTCCGGGTACCGTGTGGAATTAAACGGCGAGAGGGGCTGGGTAAGAGAGAGCGGTCCGAAAGAAAAGAAAAAATATCCAATAGTTCATGCAATGGGAGGGAAAAACGTCTATTACTTCCTGACGCCCATGGATCGCGGTCGCCTGCAGGTTCTTCCCCTGGCGTATGATGTGCAGAGAAAATCCTGGTTCGATACGGCATTGAGCGGGATCCGCCATTTTCAGGACATTGAGGAAGAGCCGATAGGATGGAAAGACCCGGAGTACACCTTCAATACTTCCTGCTATGGATGCCATGTAAGCCAATTTACCCGCAATTACGATCCGAAAACCGACACCTACAATTCTGTCTGGCGCGAACCGGGCATTAACTGCGAAACCTGCCATGGATCTGCAGTCGAGCACGTTCGTGTCTGCCGCCGGGCTGCGGCGGACAAGCCTCCCGAGGATCTCAAAATCGCCGTGATCCGCCCGCCGAAGTACAGCAGGAAGATTTCAGGCGATGCCTGCGCTATATGCCATGCCAAAGCATCTCCTCTGACTGTTTCCTATCAGCCTGGCGATGATTTCTTTGACCATTTTGACGTCGGGATTCTCGATTCGCCGGATTATTACCCAGACGGACGGGATCTTGGTGAAAATTATACGTATACGCAGTGGTTGATGAGTCCTTGCGCAAAGTCGGGGCAGATGGACTGCCTGCATTGCCACACGTCAAGCGGAAGGTTTCGATTCACGGACGATACAAAAAACAACGCCTGCATGCCCTGTCATGCCGAAAGAGTGAAAAATGCCTCCGCTCATTCGCACCATCCGGAAGGGAGCGCTGGGAGTCAGTGCATTTCCTGCCATATGCCGAAGACCGAATTTGCCCGGATGCGCCGCAGCGATCATTCGATGCTGCCTCCTACTCCCGCGACAACTATCGCCTACAAGTCTCCCAACGCCTGCAATGTCTGCCATCAGGAAAAGAACGCCGCCTGGGCCGACGGATGGGTGCGTCAATGGCGGAAGAGGGACTACCAGGCGCCGGTTCTTCATCGGGCTTCCCTTATTGATGCGGCACGCAGGCGTGACTGGGAAAAGCTTCCGGCCATGCTCGAATACCTGGGGAGCAATAACCACGACGCGGTTTTCACCGCTTCACTGATACGTCTGCTCCGGCCCTGCAATGACGATCGAAAATGGCCCTTCCTTATCCGGGCATTGGAGGATCCTTCCCCGCTGGTTCGCGCCAGTGCCGCTGAATCTCTGGGTGACCGGATTGACGATGAAACGGTGAAGTCCCTGAGCGCTGTTATCCAGGATAAATCACGGCTGGTGCGCGTCCGTGCCGCCTCCGCCATGGCGGCGGTTCCGAGAGGTTTGCTGGATGCCAGGACTGCGGCAGCTTTTGATAAAGCTAGCGGGGAATTCGAGGCGACTCTCGATGCCCGTCCCGACTACTGGGCTTCCCACTACAACATGGGCAGCTTTTACCTCGCGCAGCGCGACTATCGGCAAGCTGCAGCATTCTATGAGACAGCAATTCGCCTGCAGCCGCGCCTCATTCAGCCCTATGTCAATATCTCGTTCGCCTACAACGCACTCGGCTTGAACGACAAAGCCGTACAGAGTCTGCGCCGTGCCTGTGAACTGGGACCGAAAAGCCT
>JBEKKY010000399.1:0-3659 GCA_050010475.1 Acidobacteriota bacterium
CGGGAGCGCTACCGTCCCGGCGGCTCTTTTGCAGAGTTGCGAGACCGTAAAAGAGCCGGCGAGACGCCGGCGCTCCCGGCTCTCAATTAAAGGAGCGGATTCATGCGACGGATCGCAACCTATGCATCTCTCGCAATCATACTGGCAGTTTTTTCTTTTGCAGGCGAAAAGTACAGCCGTGGCGTCGGCATCTATCCTGGAAATCCGGAAGAAGATTTTGCCCCGACGTTGGTTTCCGACGTGACAACTTATCGGAACCTGGCCTTGTTCCGGCCTGCCTACCACTCCAGCAGCTATGACTACAATCTGACGGCGCAATTGGTGACGGATGGGATTAAAGAGAGGAATCTGCCGCGCTGGCTGGTCACGACTCTGAGTACAACCGGAATCGCCAAAAAGAATGAACGAGAATTTCTGGTCGATCACAACAGCTTCAGCACCGTGAACCTGGGAGGGCCCGAGGGTTGGGTGCAGTTCGAAATGGCCGGAGGGGATTCGCCGCTGCAGATCGATGGGATTGAGGTACAAGCGCGCATTCCGGCTGCATCGGCGCCCGAGACGTATTTTTCTCCGAACCCGGAGCAGAAGCCGGCGCAAACCAGCCCGGGCGACTGGAATTGCGTCGTCCTGGGCTCTGATGACGGCCAAACGTGGAAAGAGCTTGGACAGGCAACGGGCCAGACACCTCCTCCCCCGGCGCCTGCAATGTTCGGCCCTACCGCTGCCCTCATGAAAATTACGGTTCCGTTCTCCAGTCTTTCCCGCAGCCGTGTTTATCGCATCACGCTGAAATCCACGTTCCCGGGAATCTGGTATGTGAGCGATGTGGATTTCTTTTATGGCAACCAGGCAGTAGAACCCGGTGGCCCTTACAACTTCACCAGCGCCTGGATGTCGGAAGGCAAAGGCGAAGAGTGGGTCTACGTTGACTTGGGCGCGCAGTGCACATTCGATCGCATTGCACTCTACTGGATCCGGCGTCCTGCAGAGGGGGTTATCCAGGCATCGGATGATGCCGCAAACTGGAAGGACATTGTTCCGATCCCGGCAATTGCGAGCGCCACGGACGACCTGAAACTCGGGAGCCCGGCAAAGGGAAGATACGTGCGGGTTCTGATGATGCGGCCGGCTTCGCCCGAAGGTTACATTCTCAGCGAGATGGAAGTTTATGGCCGAGGAGGGCCGGTTGCAAAACCATCTGCCAAGCCGGCGCTCGCTGCTCGTAAAGATGGTGGGTTCGATCTTGGCAACAGTACCTGGCGTTTACAGCGCGATTCCCTTGTGAATGCAGATGGAACCGCCCTCTCTAAACCTGGATTCCAGGACTCCGGTTGGATCCTGGCGACCGTGCCGGCGACCGTTCTCTCCAGTTACCTGAATATCGGCGCGCTTCCCGACCCGAACTACGGCGACAATCAGCTGATGATCTCCGATTCTTTCTTCTATGCAGATTTCTGGTATCGCACTGAGTTTACGGCCCCTCAATCTTTTGCCGGCCGCAGAGTGTGGCTCAACATTGACGGGATCAATTGGAAGGCGGATGTCTTTCTGAACGGCGACAAGCTCGGACGAATTGAAGGCGGATTCATGCGCGGTCTCTTTGACGTGACCGGCCGGATTCGGCCAAAAGAAAAGAATGCGCTCGCAATCCGGATCGAAAAGAACGCAACCCCGGGAAGCATGAAGCAGAAGACTCTCGAAACCGCCGGGCTCAATGGAGGCTCGCTGGGTGCAGACAATCCGACCTACCATGCTTCGATCGGATGGGATTGGATTCCCACTGTTCGCGGACGAAATATCGGGATTTGGAGTCACGTTTACCTGAACGCGGCCGGACCTGTGACGATCGAAAACCCGTTTGTCAAAACGACTCTGCCGCTGCCCGACACATCACAGGCCGATGTGAGAGTTGAAATAGAGCTGAGGAATTCCGAATCCAAATCGGTAAGCGGATTTTTGCGCGGGCGCTTCGGAGACGTTCGCTTCGAGCAGCCGGTAACAGTCGATGCGTCCTCAACCAAAACCGTCGTGCTTGATCCATCGACCACGCCGGCGCTGCGATTGAAAAGTCCGAAGCTCTGGTGGCCGAACGGATATGGGGATCAGAATCTCTACTCCGTTGAACTCAGATTTGAGGCGGGCGGGAAGGTCTCGGACACAAAATCGTTCCAGGCCGGCGTGCGGCAGTTTACTTACAGCGAAGAGGGAGGCACGCTGAAGATTTGGATCAACGGAAGGCGTTTCGTAGGACGAGGCGGAAACTGGGGATTTCCGGAAACCAACCTGCGCTATCGTGCGCGCGAGTACAACACCGCCCTCGCCTATCACAAGGATATGAACTTCACCATGATCCGCAACTGGGTCGGCCAGACAGGAGATGAAGAATTTTACGAGGCCTGCGACAAATACGGCATGGTGATCTGGCAGGATTTCTGGCTGGCAAATCCCGTGGATGGTCCCGACCCATCCGATAACGACCTGTTCCTGCGCAACGCGAAGGATTTTGTGCTTCGCATCCGGAATCATCCATCGGTTGGATTGTACTGCGGACGCAACGAAGGGAATCCGCCAAAGCCTATCGACGACGGACTCCGCCGGATATTGACGGAACTGCATCCCGGACTCCATTACATTTCCAATTCCGCCTGGGGAGTGGTCAGCGGAGGCGGTCCGTATTCGGTTCAGACCCCCAAGTATTACTTCAGGAACCGGGCAACTCCCAAGCTGCACAGTGAACTTGGGATGCCGAACATCGTCACAATCGACAGCCTGCGCCAGATGATGCCGGAATCGGCGCTCTGGCCGAGGGGGCTCGACTGGGGATTGCACGATTTCAATCTGACCAGCAACGTGCACATCTCGGAACTCGTCTCCATGCTCGACAAGAGCTACGGCGGGGCGGACGACGCCGAGGATTGGGTCGCGCTGGCGCAATTCATCAACTATGACGGCTATCGCGCAATTTTCGAGGCCCAGAGCAAAAATCGTATGGGAATCCTGCTCTGGATGAGTCACCCGTGCTGGCCGTCCTTCGTCTGGCAGACCTATGACTATTATTTCGATCCGACTGCCGGATACTTCGGCAGCAAGAAGGGATCCGAGCCGCTGCACATTCAGTGGAATCCAGTGACCGATAATATCGAAGTAGTCAATTACAATGCCGGGCATGCGCCGGGACTGACTGCAAAAGCAGAAATTCTGAATATCGACGGCGCCGTGAAATGGGAAAAATCGGCTTTAGTGGACAGTACTGAAGACAGCGCCGCCGCTCCCATTGCGATTGAATATCCCGCAGGCCTCAGTCCGGTTCATTTCATCAGGCTGAAGCTGACGCGGGGCAACGAGGTCGTTTCAGAAAACTTCTACTGGCGCGGCGCCGAGGAGAACAATTATCAAGCCCTCCGATCGTTGCCAAAAGTGAAATTGGATGCGGCGACCCAGGTCGAACGACATGGCGAGAAGTGGGTTCTGAAAACGGATCTGAAGAACACAACGACTCAACCCGCGCTCATGGTGCGGCTGAAAGCCGTTCGTGAGAAAAGCGGCGACAGGATTCTGCCGGCGCTCTATAGTGATAATTTCGTATCGTTGATGCCCGGCGAGCAGCGAACCGTCACGATTCAGATCGAGAACGCCGACACTCGCGGCGAAAGCCCGCG
>JBEKKY010000400.1:0-3658 GCA_050010475.1 Acidobacteriota bacterium
GAAGACCAACGAATGGATCAGCTGGATATGTTCAAATAGGGCCGGCCACTTTGAGTGGCTAACGGTAACAGAACAACCGCTTTGAGCGGTTCACGGTTTTCAAGCCTCCGGCTTGGCCTGAGGTTTCTGACTCAGCGCACTGCAATAGGAACCCCCTGATTTGCCACTATTATAGTCCGCTGGAGCGGCCCTGCAATATTTGTTTGGATTGTTCGGCGTCAGCAAAAATGAGGAGATTTTTAGGACCTGTTTTCTGATGGCAGTGGGAGACTGCCAGACAATGCCAGAATGGCTGTGCAGGCGGCATCTAATTTGGCTCTAATTATGGGGATGTGGGTAACCCGTCCGACATTCTAAAAACCCCGCTTGCAGGCCAAGGGGATCGCATAATCCGGGCCCTTGCCCGCGGCCCTCTTGGCTTCGGAGATCGCCTCTTCCCTTTGCCTTGGCCGTGTCCCTGGTGTTGATACTTGTTCTGTGGGGGCTTGGGCGCCTGAGGGGAAAAAAGGAAATCCTCTTCATGGGGACGCATCTCCTTGTTATAGCCCTGCTGATCTGCCTGAATGAGGAAGCAAAAGGGGCGCAGCACGTAATTGTGTTTTACCCCTTCGTTTTTATTGTGATTGTCTATTCCATTTGTGAGCTTGGACGATGGATCGCCAAATCTCAGACTGCCGCAGGTGTCTTCATGGGCGTATGCCTGCTGCCTCTGATAACGGCCCAGACGGTCCTCAACGCGCGCTACCTGGAGTCCTTTCAGGCAAAAGGGGGCTACGGGTTCTGGTCCGACGCGATTTACGATCTCGCCTCCTTCGTTCGCGAGAATCCGGGCAAGAACTATCTTCTGATGGAATGGGGATTCAGCAACCAGCTTGTCCTGCTTTCGAACGGGCGCATCCGATATGAAGATTTTGACTGCCGACAGAACAACCTGGAGACCGGCATGGAATCCCTGTTGACGCGGATGAATACGTATTTTGTCTTTCATGTCCAGCCTTTTGAGACCCAGCCTCTGTTGGAGACATTCAAAAAGATCCTGGCCAAGCGGAATCTTCAGGGCCGCATTCTCAGGACTTTTTACCAGCGTGACAGCCGGCCTATTTACATCGTGTACGAGATCGTACCCCCGACGCTTGATGCGTATGCCAAGAGGGGAGGTTTTATTACATGCGCGAAGGGGAGGATTTCGATGCCAAGTCGGGTGGCAGTCTTGATATGAAAGACGGCGCGTCGAACAAGAAGACTTTGGGAAATTTCTGGGGACGCCGGACGAAGGATTTCGTATCGTACAAATTCACACTTCCCCGGGACGTCGCGGATGCATACGTGTATTTGCGTTATGCGTTCGAGGATCACAATCCGCATGAATATTACCTGCTTCTGGACGGCAATTTTATCGATACCTTCACGATGCCGTCCACTCAGGGCTTCGGCTATACGGCCGACCAGTGGAAAACCTTTGGAATCCGGCTGGGCAATCTGGGCAGGGGAATTCATGAACTGAAATTCAAGCCCGGCGGGCAGCATCAGCTTCTCAACCTGGATTATTGGTATTTGTGCGAAGGGCCCTTCAAGCGGGAGGAGGCTCCGCCCGCAATGAAATAATTTATTCGGATTTCTCGTCCTCTATAGCGCGGATAATGCTTTTGACTATCAGGATTGCGAAAACACACAGAACGAACCAGATCACAATGCGGTCGTAGGACGATCGAATCGGCAGGAGCGTATACAGTGCAGTCAGGATAAGCACCAAATAGCAGCTCAAAGCTGCAAATAGTCTTCGGTTTGCGCGCAAAAACGACTGCGCTGGTTTCTCAGGCATCATGGAATTCAAAGACTCCAAGCGGTCTGTTTCTTCGCTGGCTCCAGGCTGTCGGTAGTAAGGAACGCCGCCTCAATGACGCGCATCGTCTCGTCGTAATTGAGGAGCTTCAGAGAGTCCTGAAGCATATGCATACAGAAGGCGCAGGCGGTTATGATGGTATCCGCTCCCGCCGCGAGGGCCTTCGTAAATAGCGGAGGGCTTGCCGGCTGCGCGCTATTCCCGCGCAGGATCTCCGTCATACGTGCCGGCCGGACTAAGGAATATTTTTCCCGGTTTTCCCGGCAGCGGCGTGAGCCAATCCGGGCTGCTTCGCGGGAACAGCAGTCTGGCCTGCCAGTGAATCGCAAAGTCCTCGGCCTTTACGTCAGGATAGAACTTAGTCATAGCCGATACCATCTCCGCCCCCGTCCTGGCTGCGTTATAGACCTCCTCGTAATTGTCGAGGTATCGAAGCGACCAATCAATGCACTCGTCATAAGAGCGCGAGCCGTCAGCCTGGACTTCTTCCATGATCCGGATCTTTTCATCGTCGCAATGGCCGGGGATGACGATGCGCGCATCAAATTCCCTGAGTTTATTGATCGACGCGCGCCACTTCGTCCGCCGGGCCACATTGCTCTCGATAGGCCAGAGATGACAGTCGTGAAATGCGATATCCGTGGCGCAGGCGACCCTGATCGAAGGGATCCAGACGACGGAGTTGTTGGCGCTGTCCCCTTCCCAATCGTCGGATACCAACAACTCTTCTCCTTCGAGCATCAGGCGCGGTTCGCTCAGCGGCGTAGGAATGGTGGTCTTCCGGGGGATGTCATCCGGTCCGAACCGGTCGATCGCCCACAGTTCGACCTTGTCGCTCGATGTGAACACGATGTCCTTGACTACGCTGGGCAACGCCACAATTCTGGCATGCGGGAAAGCGTGATGGAGCACGCGCAGCCCGAAATGATGGTCGGGGTGGAAGTGAGAAACGTAGATGTGGGTGAGGTTTTTGCGCATCGGAATGATTTCGGCAACCATCCGGTGCGTGTCGCTAAGCAACTGGGAGGCGTCGACCAGGATCGCATCCCTTTCCCCGTAGATAAACGTGGAGTTGCTGTTGAACCCCAGATAGCTGTGCAAAAAGACCCTGAATTTCAGTGCCATTCCTATCCCCCTGGAGTCTTAGAGCCTTTGAGTTTTGGAGTTAAACTCGAAAACTCAAAGCTCTAAGACTCGAATCTTTTGCGTCTGCAGCTACTCCCATCCGTTTTTGATGCCGTGTTCGGTCACATATCCGATGGCTTCGATCTCGTAGATCTTGCCGTTCCGGATTTTGAAAATATGAGCGGCCGGCAGATCAAACGCTTGGTACTTGTTCTCCCTCTCAGTGATTCCGGGCACACCGGTAATTTTCATCACTTTGGGCGTCCCGTCATGGCGGAAGATCGAGTAGGCAAAGACCAGCCCCATCTCCTTATCTACTGCAAACACGCGCCGGCTGTTAATGTCCTTGATATAGCTCATCACGCCGGTGCTGAGCTGATTGCTGCAGGTCATTTTCCTGAAGGTTGAGAAATCATCTTTCGCAGCTTCCTCCGGAGTCTGGGTTCGATCGTTGGCGGAGATGCCTCCATTTTCCCGGCGCTGGCACTCATCCGCAAACGGTGCAAGCTTCCCATTATTATGGATGATGGCCTCATAATAGGAATTTGCAATTTTCTGCATCTGCTCCCGCGAAACCCGTTCCAGTTTCAGTTCCCGCTCGAGCAATGCCGGCCGCACTTTCGACATATTGGGATTCAGGGGTTTTCCATCGGAGTGAATGACAAGATGATCGATTTCCGTGATTTTGCC
>JBEKKY010000401.1:0-3635 GCA_050010475.1 Acidobacteriota bacterium
AGGCTGGACCGTGGCGTTCGGCCATCAATTCACTGATAGCACCAATTTCCCTGTCCCAGTGCGCTCCCTCGATGCGTTTGAGCTCACCCATTTTCTCAATTTCTTCCAGCCAGCATCTCAGATCGTTAGAAATCATACTCGCTCTCCTCTTAGTGAAACCTCCTGATATGCCTGCCAACTCGAACTTAAAAAGCTGCCGGGACGGCGGAACTCCCGTCTACAGTAATAGAGTAGATCCAAAAAGGGGCATCAAATGGAAAAAGTTTTTAAAATCTAATCGGACTAGCACAGGAGATTGGATCTCGCGTTTTCCTTTGTAAGGTATCCGTGTAAGTTTTACCTTCAGTTCGATGAAAAGGTGCGGCACCGCATCGAAATCCTGCCGGGATTGACAAGGTTATCCATAAGTCGCAATCTGGGAAGGAATCCGGCGCATTGCATCGGATCTGTCATTAATGGAATTCCTAAACTCACAAGAGAATCGCTGAAATCTTAGCAGTTTCTCCCAAACTCCGTCCCTAACCCATTGATATTGGGCTTGGATTGCTCTCAAAAACTCACAAGAAAAATCTATTTATGCCTGTGCAGGTATGAATTTGGACAGAAATGGTGAATTCTGCGGAAGGAGACAGGGCATGTGATTTCTCGTGATAGGCGGATTTGCCATTTACTAATGAACATTCTTGAATTCATGAGCTATAAGCCTTGCAGCTGTTAGGGAACACAATGCGTTTCTTGGGAGTTGAACTCAAGGTCATTGTTTCTGCAATTCAGGGCTTAAAAAGTGGGGCTAAATTCAGCACTGCGCGGCTCAATGAGTGCATTTCGGGATCAGATCTTCTGATACTTACCCGGCGTGACTAGCCAATTGCCTGGCGGATGCGCCGAATTAGATTTTTGGCAAAGCGTTCGCTGATATTGCCGAAAGGCTGATCGTTTATCACATATGTCCATGTGGCGCCGCGGTCAAAACGCGGCAATTCCGGCCATTCACCGTTTTCCCCCGGTTGAAGACCGACAAAAGCCGCAAATACTTGTTCATCGATGCGATCCTGCAGGTTTTCAAATTTCAGCGCAACCTGATGAAGATACTCGTTCAGCGGATCGTTCCCGGCGAGCGAAACCCAATGTATCCCGGAACGAAGCTCCGCAATGTCGACCAGATAATCCGACCAGAGCTCATCGATCTTTGTTAAACTCACCAATCGCTCCTGTTCGGCTATGCGCTGTTTCCCAAATTGTTGACACAAATGTTCGTACAGTTCCGGCTCCCGGGCCTCGATAAGGCTTTCACTTTCACCCGCCAGTACTTCACTGCGCATGGTTTGAATAATCTTTCTCTGCTGCTCGATAATCTGTTCGTATTTCCGAAGCGTTTGCCGGATTTCGAGATTCTGCCCTTCAATTATTCGCTGCACGTGCTCGATGGCTTCCCCCTCGGGCATGTTTCCTTGCAAAGCCTCGCGAATCCCGAAACGTTCCATCAAATCATCTTCAAGACTAATGAAAAACCGTGATGTTCCGGCTTCGCCCTGTCTTCCCGCGCGGCCGCGCAGCTGATAATCTATGCGGCGGCTTTCATGACGGTTTGTACCGATGACATAGAGTCCGCCCAGCGCGAGAATTTCATCTCGATGCTGTGGTGGCGCTCCTCCCACCGGAATGTCCGTGCCGCGCCCAGCCATATTGGTCGAGATTGTGACGGCGCCAAGCGCGCCCGCCTGTGCAATTATTTGAGCTTCCACCTCATCGTTGCGTGCATTAAGAACATGATGCGGAATCCCGGCCTGGCGCAGAAGAGCGCTGAGACTTTCCGATTCCTCCACGCTGGCTGTCCCGACTAGAATCGGACGTCCGGTTGCATGCACGCTGCTGATTTCTTCAACCAATGCGCGTTCTTTTTCTCCCCTGGTTCGAAAGATCAGATCCGGATAATCGGTGCGAATGAAAGGCCGGTTTGTTGGTACGACGACGACTTCGAGTTCATACATTTGGAAGAACTCCTGCGCCTGCGTTGAGGCTGTGCCAGTCATTCCGCATTTTCGCCGGTAAAGCGCCGCCAGGTTCTGAAGCGTGATGGAACCCAAAATCCGCCCCTGCCTTTGCAGCGGAAGATTTTCCTTGGCCTCAATTGCACTCTGGAGCCCCGCCGGCCACCGCCTGTTTTCCGCAATACGGCCTTTGAATTCGTCTACCAGTTCAATAGCATTGTTCTTCACGATGTAATCCACATCCCGCCGAAGCAGAACCTCCGCATGCAAAGCATCCTGGATTGCAGCAAGCATAAGGGCATAGCGCAGATCGTAAAGATTGGGACAATGCAATGCCTGCTCAACCGCCGCAGCGCCGAGTTCGGTAAGCTGGATATTGCGCGCGAATTCGTCCGTGCTGTAATGGAGTCCCGGTCGGAGTTCGCGAACAACAGCCGCGCAACGATAGGCAAGGTCCACAGGAGCGGTGTCACCGCCTGCAATCACCAGCGGAATGCGGGCTTCATCAATCAAAATCGAATCAACTTCATCGAACAGGGCGCAGCGGAGCGGCTTATGAACAAGCTCGTTCGGATAGAGGCAGAGCTGGTCGCGCAAGAAATCGAATCCAACCTCGTTGGGCGTAGCGTAAACGACATCACACCCGTATGCCAGTCGGCGCTCCTCCGCAGACATGCCCTGGTTGATGTAGCCCGCCGAAAGACCCAAAGATCGGTAGATTTCGCCCATCCATCCGGCATCGCGCTTGGCTAGATAATCATTGGCGGTGAGCACGTGCACTCCGCCGTAAGCCAGCGCGTTAGCATAGACTGCTGGAACGGCGGCCAGGGTCTTGCCCTCCCCGGTTTGCATTTCCGCTATTTTGCCATCGGCCATGACAAGTGCGCCGATAAGCTGGACATCAAACATTCTCAGTCCGAGAATCTGTTCCGACATCTCAGCCGCCAGCGCCATCGCCTCAACTAATGAATCTTGATTAAATGTCTCGTTGCGCAAACGGCGCGCGATCGCCTGCAGCTGCGAGCTCTCTGCCAAGTGCAACAAAGCCCGACGCTTGTTGATCTGATTCAAAACGGTCTGATATGCAAAGCCTGGGTCTCGCGAGCTTCCCGGCTGGAGGCCTTGAACAAATCTTCCGATCCATTCTGCTGCTTTGTGCCCGAGTCCTTTAGACATGCTACTTATTATAGTATCGATGCACCGTCCTTGCATAAATGCTGTAGACCGATGGGGAACGTGGTCAGATTCGCTCCCAAGCATTGGAGAAGGTCGCCCGAGATGCCCACCTGGCTCCCCTGAAGTGATGTGGGAAGGAATCTGGCGGCCGACAAAGCGCCTGCCGCGTCGGCGAGGGCTGGAATATCAGCAGCCATATCTGAAGACGCCGGATGCAAGGATGAAATCCTGGGGATATTTCAGGGGCACGCGATCGATAGGCTCGTTCAATGAGGGAGAGAGCAATCTTCCCGGGGTCTGCATGAACGAAAAATCACCGTTGAGACAGAAGCTCGATTTGATTTATCTTTTTAAGAAACAAATTTATCGGGAAGGACCGCACCATTCGAGTATACGAACTTTGTTTTCATTATGGTTCCGACAAGCGTCCAATCTGCAGAAATGACTGCCCTCTGGAAAAGTAATTGC
>JBEKKY010000402.1:0-3633 GCA_050010475.1 Acidobacteriota bacterium
GCGGAAGAATTCGGAAATATTGAGGCCCTGATTTCCTCTTCAGAGGAGCGTCTGGCCGAGATCCCGGGCGTGGGTCCGATAGTGGCACAGAGCGTTCACCAGTTCTTTCAAAGCGATGCCGGGAGCGAAACAATTGGCAGTCTCAACAAACACCATGTGAAGATGTCTGAGGAGATAGCCCCCAATACGCCGAAGACCGCGTCCCGTTTTGCCGGAAAAACATTTGTGATTACAGGAACCATGATGCACTGCAGCCGCACTGAAATGGAGGAGCGGATCCGCCGTCTCGGGGGCAAGACATCGTCCAGCGTGTCACGGAAGACCGACTTCGTGGTGGCTGGGGACAATCCTGGATCCAAACTGGAAAAGGCAAGGGAGCTTGGAATCGAGATTCTGAGTGAAGAAGATCTGCTTTAGCCGTCAGCCATCAGCTCTCAGATGTTAACTGTTGGTCATCGGCCATAAGCTGGCTGCTGATCGCTGACGGCTGCTGGCTGATTTTTGTTGACAATGCGGCAATTTCGTTATTTTAGTACTCCTAAACACAATCCGCGAAATAATAACTGGTTCGGCACTGAACTCGATAGGGAGGTCCGATGGCAACGAAAGCGAAATCGAACAAGAAGAAGAAAGCACCTGCCTTGAAGAAGCAACCGGCTCGGAAGAGTGCATCAAAACCGAATGCTGAGTTGCTGGCCAAGCAGATTCAAAAACTTAGTTCGCGCATTAAAGCACTGGGAAGCAGGGCTCCGATCGCCGGACCTGCAGGGCCGCGGGGACCCGTTGGATCTCAGGGAGCGCCTGGACCGGCCGGCCCGACAGGGCCGAAGGGCGATCCCGCAGATCCCGGTCAACTTGCAGAACTGGAGCGACGTGTCAAGGAGCTGGAGCTCCGGCTGGCAGCACCTATCCAGGCAACCGCAGTTTAGTGATGCATTGACGATTGACAGTCGACGATTGACGACTGGATATGAATCCAATCGTCAATCGTCAATCTGAAATCGTCAATATACCCTCTATTTGTCACTTCAGACTTGATCTAGGCACATTAATCCTTAATTCTTTCCTTTTTAACTGGCGAGGACTCTATGTTTGATCCTAATGAAATCGGGAAGATACGCACGGCAGCTCAGAAATGGCAGAATAAACTTCGAGAAAGCCTGGCCAAGCATCCCGAGCGGAGCAAGAATTTTCAGACCTCTTCGGAAATACCCATCCAGGAAGTCTATTCTCCCGTCGAAAATGCGGGAATAGATTACATGCGCGATTTAGGCCTGCCCGGAGAATATCCATTTACGCGCGGCATTCAGGCAAATATGTATCGCGACAGGTTTTGGACCATGCGCCAGTATGCCGGATACGGCAGCGCCGAAGATACGAATCGGCGTTACCGGTACCTGCTCGAACAGGGGCAGACAGGTCTTTCGGTGGCTTTCGACCTGCCCACGCAGATTGGTTACGATTCCGACCACGCCCTGGCCGAAGGAGAAGTGGGGAAAGTTGGCGTAGCGATTGATTCAGTAAAAGACATGGCGGTTCTTTTCAACGGAATTCCGTTGGATAAAGTCTCCACCTCTATGACTATCAATGCACCCGCGTCCGTTCTCCTGGCAATGTATGTTGTGGTGGCAGAGCAGAATGGCATTCCCGCATCCAAACTTGATGGAACGATTCAAAATGACATTTTGAAAGAGTATTCATCCCGGGGAACCTATATCTATCCGCCGAAACCCTCCATGCGCCTCATCACCGATATCTTTGACTACTGCGCCAGGGAGATACCAAGCTGGAAACCCATCAGCATCAGCGGATACCACATGAGAGAGGCCGGGTGCACAGCCGTTCAGGAAGTCGCCTTCACCATCGCGAATGCGATTGCCTACGTGGAGACTGCGATCAAAGCCGGGCTTCATGTCGATGATTTCGGTCCGAGACTTTCTTTCTTTTTTAATGCTCATTTGAATTTCCTGGAGGAGATTGCGAAATTCCGCGCGGCCCGGCGGTTATGGGCCAAGGCTATGAAAGAACGATTCGGGGCTAAAAATCCTCGATCCTGGATGCTGCGTTTCCACACCCAGACTGCCGGAGTGACGTTGACCGCGCAGCAGCCTTTAAACAACGTGATCCGGGTCACGTGGCAAGCCCTCTCCGCCGTCCTTGGCGGAGCGCAGTCCTTGCACACCAACTCCATGGACGAAGCACTCGCGCTGCCGTCCGAGCAATCCGCCAGGGTGGCATTGCGCACCCAGCAGCTGATCGCCTATGAATCAGGCGTCGCGGACACGGTGGATCCTCTCGGCGGCTCCTACTATATTGAATCCCTCACGGATGAAATCGAAAGGCGCGCGGCGGAGCTTATCCGGAAAATCGACGAAATGGGAGGCGCCGTTGCGGCGGTCGAGAGCGGTTACATCCAGCAGGAGATTCAGGAGAGCTCCTACGTGCATCAGAAGCAGGTGGAATCAGGCGATCGCGTGGTTGTCGGCATGAACCGGTTCCAGATAAAAGAAACCCGCGATCAGGAACTGCTTCACGTTGATCCTGCTGTCCGGGATGTCCAGAGCAGAAGAATTGCCGAACTTCGGGGATCCCGAGATACACAGAAGGCGCAATTTTCGCTTGAAAGTCTGCGAAAAACAGCCGCAGGAGAGGGCAATCTGATGATTCCAATCCTGGATTGCGTTCGCTCGCTCTGCACTCTGGGCGAAATATGCGATGGACTGCGGGAAGTCTTCGGCGAATATAAGCCGGCTTAACAACTGAACAGCGCGACGGGTTTATTGCAAGGAGAGATTTGAGGAATGAAAATCCTGAGTATCGATCACATTGGAGTTGCGGCAAAGTCAATCAACGACGTAGCTCCGTTTTGGAATGAGGCTTTGGGCCTGACAGCGAAAGGCAAAGAAACAGTCGAGGAACAGAAGGTGACTACGCTTTTTGTTCCGGTTGGCGAAAGCCAGATCGAAGTGCTCGAGTCAACCGCCCCAGATGGAGCCGTGGCCAAATTTATTGATGCCCGCGGGGAGGGGATCCAGCACATTGCTTTGCGGGTCGATAATATCGATGAAGCCTTGAATCAGCTGCGGGAAAAGGGAGTGCGTCTGATAGATGAAACGCCTCGCAAGGGAGCCGGGGGAGCACGAATCGCCTTTATCCATCCCAAATCGACCCATGGAATTCTGCTGGAACTGGTCGAGCGCCCGGCCGGAAGTCATCACTAGTGTTGTGTGATCAAAATGCGTTGTCGAAATAATCATTGAACCATGCCGGGAGCGCCGGCGTCTCGCCGGCTCTTTTGCAGAATTTCGAATCTTGCACAACCTATCGTAATGCGTAAAGGAGCCGGCGAGACGCCGGCGCTCCCGATCGTAAGCAACCGTATTTCCCAAACACATCACTAGCGACAAAACGGGGACAGCCACCGTAATCCCCTAACTGCTGCCCGGCCCTGGGACTACCTCAGCCTTCCTGCATTTAGGGGATTACGGTGACTGTCCCCGTTTTGCGCTTTAGTGCATGAAGAAATTTAGCGCGTTAATGAGATAATTTCGCAAGTCCCGCCGGTCTACGATTGCATCCAGCATCCCGTGCTGCAACAGAAATTCGGAACGCTGAAAGCCCTTGGGAAGTTTT
>JBEKKY010000403.1:0-5081 GCA_050010475.1 Acidobacteriota bacterium
TTCCTGATATGGCGCTACCTGCGGCGCTTGCGCCAGGGACAGGGAAGTTTGCAATTTGCATCGACCATTGCACTGGAAGGAGTGCGTCCTTCATGGACGGTTTACGTCCGACACGTCTTGTTTGGAATCAACATTCTGGCGCTGGCTCTTGCGATTATAGCCATGGCTCGCCCTCGAAAGGGGACGCAGTCGGAAGAGGTCGTGACGGAAGGAGTGGATATCGTCATCGCTCTCGATGCTTCAGGCAGCATGGCCGCGGAGGATTTTGAACCTCACAACCGCTTTTTTGTCGCCAAATCGGTCGTCAAGAAATTCGTCGAAGGTCTGCGTCACGATCGGGCTGGGTTGGTGGTTTTTGCGGCCAAGGCATTGACACGGTGCCCTCTGACACTGGATTACGGGGTTCTGGAGAATGTGCTGAACAACGCAGAACTCGGCACCATAGAGGATGGGACAGCCATAGGGAATGCGCTGGCCACTTGCCTCAATCGACTGCGCGAGAGCAAGGCTAAATCCAAAGTCATCATCCTTGTAACGGACGGCGTGAACAACCGCGGCGAAGTCCAGCCGATCGATGCAGCGGAAATTGCCCGGGCTCTCGGGGTAAAGATTTATACGGTCGGAGTCGGTTCATCCGGAACTGCCAGAGTTCCCATAAACGATCCAGTATACGGGAAAATTTACGCCGAGATGCAGGTGGAAATAGACGAGGGATCCTTGAAACAAATCGCCGCAGTCACTGGAGGGCTCTATTATCACGCCACAGACAGGCCCTCCCTGGAGAGGATCTTTGAAGACATCGGCCGGCTGGAGAAAACAAAAATCAAAGTGAAAAGCTATACTCATTATGATGAGCGCTTTCACTATTTCCTGTTTCCTTCCCTAGCTCTAGTTTTTTGGGGGACGCTGGGAGCTTTTACGCGTTTTGGAAAGATACCGTGAAAAGCAGTCGCCAGTAGTCAGTCGTCAGTAAACTACTGACAAACTGACGACTAACGACTGACGACTGACGACTGATATGCAATTTGCCAAACCCGAATACCTGAACCTTTTGTGGTTATTGCCCGCACTTGTACTGTTTTTCTTCTGGTCTTTTAGAACTCGCCGGAAAAGGCTGGAGAAAATAGTCAGTCCCGCTCTCGCCTCGCGGCTCACGGAGGAATTCAGCCGGGGCAAAGCCGTTTTCCGATCTCTGCATTCGGTATTCTGGCCGCTGCCCGCCCGCAGTGGGGCGCGCGGCTGGAAATGGTGCACCGGCACGGAGTCGACCTCATCGCGGCGCTGGATACTTCCTATAGCATGAACACGGAAGACATTGCTCCGAATCGTCTGGAAAAAGCCAAGGGTGAAATTCGCAGACTCATCCAGAGATCAGAGGGAGACCGGATCGGGATGGTAACCTTTTCCGGGGCAGCAGTCGTTCAGTGTCCCCTTACTCTGGATCACGGCGCTGCCGATTTATTTCTGGACATTTCCGGTACGGGGATGATTCCTGAACCCGGCACTTCCCTGGCTTCAGCAATCGAAACGGCAACCTCCGCATTTGTCGAGAAGGAAAGAAAGTACAAAGCCCTTGTGCTTTTCACAGACGGAGAAGATCTGGAAGGGCAGGTGGACAACGCGGTCCGCAAAGCCAAAGAAGCCGGAGTCATTATTTATGCAATCGGCGTCGGGACCCCGCAGGGGAAACCGATCCCGATTCGGGACGCCAAAGGGGATGTTGTAGAATATCGAAAGGATTCGGACGGAAAAGTCGTGGTCAGCTCTCTAGACGAGAGATCGTTGGCCGAAATTGCAGCACAGACCGGAGGACGCTATTTCAGGGCAACAACCTCCGAGAATGAAATCGACGAGCTGTACAAAGATATTTCCGGGCTGGAAAAGAAAGAAATGGAGTCGAAACTGTTCCAGAATTTCGAGGACCAGTTTCAGTATCCTCTAGGCCTGGCGATCTTCTTTTTAATACTGGAGTCATGGACCGGCGAGAGACGCAAACCAGGAACAAAATGGGTCAACCGGCTCCGTTGGCTCAACAAAAGGTGATTTGCGGATGAAAGAATTGCGGATTGAGGATTGCCGATTGGGGATTGGAAAGCGGTTTTGCCATCGAGCTCTGATCGCCTTTTTTTTATTTACGGTGGTCCTGGCCGGTTCGCAAATCTGCAGATCGGAATCGCTTGCGTCAAAAAACAAAAGGGGAAACCGCCTGTTCGAGCAGGGTAAGTATGAGGATGCCGAAAAAGCTTATCTTTCCGCCCAGGCGGACAATCCGGGCAAACCGGAGGTTCTCTACAATCTTGGAAATTCCCTGATCAAACAGAAAAAATATCGTGAAGGGGTGCAGGCTCTTGGACAGTCGATAAAAGAGGGAGATAAAAGAATAAAGGAACAGGGCTGGTACAACACCGGGAACTCATTGTTTTCGGCGGGCGACTACAAAGATTCCGCGGATGCCTTTATTCAGGCGCTAAGACTGGATCCAGGCGATCGGGACGCAAAACACAACCTGGAGCTGGCCTTGATGAAGCTGGAGAAGCAAAAACAGGAAACCTCGGACAAAAACCAAAAACAGCAGGATTCAAAAGGCTCTAATACGGACAAAAGCCCAAGCGGCAAACAGACGCAACCGCAGAAATCAAATCAGGACAAAAGCAGTTCAGGGAATCAAAAAGAGAACGATCGGGCAAAGCCCCAGCCCAGCCAATCCATCCAGCGCGAGGGCTCCATCTCGAAGGATCAGGCGCTCCAGCTGCTCGATGCGGTGAAAAACCAGGAACTCAAGGAACAACGCAAACTGATCGAGACTCGATCTGCGCAGAAGGCAAACAGCAGGGACTGGTAGGCTTTGATTCGAGATTCGAGATTAAGTTCCCATCTCAATCTCGAATCTCGAATTATTATGATGAAACTATCCGCTCTTACACTCGGAATTCTTTTTGGGATTACCGGATGCGCCTGGGGTCAGGACACTCAGGTTACCGCGTCTGTCGGCAGCGATTCCGTCGGGGTTCAGGATCAAGTGCAGCTCTCCATCACCGTATCCGGAAAAGACAGCGGCGATGCGGAACCCCCTCGCATATCATCTTTACAGGGGTTCAGGATAGTCTCGGGTCCAAACGTCAGCACGCAATTCCAGTGGATCAACGGACGAACCAACAGCAGCAAGAGCTTCATATATGTTCTGATCCCCGAAAAAGAGGGTCAGTTTACGATAGACCCGGTGGAAGTCCGGGTTGGGGGGAAGGGTTACCGGACCCAGCCGCTGCAGGTTCGCGTTACTTCGGCGCCTCGAAGCTCGCCGCCGCAGCAGCAACGATCCGTGAATCCTTTGGATCCCTTTGGAGGATTAGAAGAGGAAGAAGATCTTCGTGGCAGCAAAGTGGCGGCTGAAGACGTCTTCGTCAGAGCGGAACTCGATCGAAGCTCTGCTTATATTGGTCAGCAGGTTACGCTCGCTTACCGCGTCTATACCCGAATTGGAATAACCGGTTTTCAGCTGCAGGAGAGTCCTCCGCTGTCAGGTTTCTGGGTGGAAGACATCGAGATTGACAAAACCCCGAAAGGGATTCACCAGGTCGTCAATGGCCGTGAATACCTCGTTTTCACAGTAAAGAAACAGGCCTTGTTTGCCACTGCAACTGGAAAATTGAAAGTCTCATCGAGCATCTTCGCCATTTCGGCCGAAACGCAGGGGAATTTCTTCGGGGTATTCGGACGAACCGAGACTGTGTACCGCAGGACTCCGGAGGCTTCGCTGGATGTCAATCCCTTGCCTGCAGGGGGGAGGCCCGCCGATTTCAACAATGCTGTCGGATCCTTCAGCCTGAGCAGCGGAGTCGACAAAAAACAGGTCGCGACAGGCGAAGCCGTCGCACTCCGGATCAAGCTCGAGGGACAAGGCAACCTGAAAATGATCCCGGATATCTCCATCCCCTTCTTGCCCGATTTTACGGTTTACTCGTCAAAACGTGCGGACACGATTCGGCCTTCAGCAGAGAACCAGATCTCCGGCGATAAAACCTGGGAATATGTCATCATCCCGAAAGCGCCCGGCCGGCAGGTCATTCCCTCACTCTCTTTCTCTTTCTTCAACGCCGAACAGAACAAATATGAGACGGTCACCACTGCACCGATAAGCCTTGACGTAGTGCGCGGCGCAGACAGTGCAGGAGCTTCAGGTTTGTCGGGAGGCGAAAAGCAGGACCTCGTTCGCCGGGGAACCGATATTAACTTTATCAAGCTGTCTGCAGACGATTTGGAAAGCACGCCTTTTCGGCATCCCTACTGGCTCTTCCTGATTGCGGCAATTCCTCTCGCCTTCAATGCCGGGGTTCTAGTTTACCAAAGGCAACATTCTAAGGTTTCCGCAGGCACCCTTCGAATGCGGAAAGCAAAGCGCAATGCCTTCGAACGCCTGGCGAACGCCGAAAAACAATGCACATCGGATGCAAGGCGATTTTACGATCAGGCGGCTGCAGCTCTGTCCGGTTATCTGTCCGACAAATTCAATTTCACAGAAATTGAATTGACCGGTGACACCCTGGAACGGACCTTATCCCAGAATTCAATTCCGCATGAAACTGTGGAGGAAGTGAAGGCCTGCCTCCGGGAATGCGACTTCGGCAGGTTCGTCAGCGCTTCCGCTTCGACGGACAGAATGCGGGAGTTGGCCGCGCGCATCCGAAAGATGGCCGCGCGCATCCGAAAGAGCATCGAAGCGCTGGAAAAACGCAGTTCCCGATTTTCGGAAATACAGTTCAACTCCGAGCGCTGAAAGCGCGGCGCAGCAAAGCCCAGAGCGGAGGTCGCGAAGCGAGCGGAGCCCTGGGTTGAACGGAAGGAAACAAAGCCCTGTAAGGGCGACACAGGTTAAAAGACAATGATAAAATGGGCAATTCTTTTGCGTCGCCCTTTCAGGGCTTTCAATAATCTACTGCCTACCCAGGGTTCCGCTGCGCTACGCCCTGGGCTTTGCTGTCACGCCCCTTCGGGGCTAAGCAATCCGCGATCCTGCTTTACGCGGAACTCAGCACTGAGAGTGTCTCTTCTTATCTGTTCACTGCTCTTTCCGACGATAAATT
>JBEKKY010000404.1:0-3896 GCA_050010475.1 Acidobacteriota bacterium
GGCTGGTTTGGAGCGAACGGTATCCAATTTATCAACTCAATCCCGGCCCCGCGTCTAGAAAACACAGGCGCTACACTCCGGAACCTGTTTCATCAACAGGATTGTGGCAGCCGAGCAGAGATGCTGCTGAGTCAATTGCTGTCCATCCCGACTTTTTCGAGGGAAGGCGGTCTGTTCATTGCTGTCGGAAGGAAACTCGGGAAAGGTTCATAAGCTATCAGCCATCAGCGAAAGCGCTTTTGCTGACGGCTGATAGCTGACAGCTGTGATGCCACGACAAATCATGTCAGATGAAAGGCGTCGTGGATAGCCTGCACAGCCTTGTGGGAATCATTCTGCTCCACGACCAGCGAAATATTCAGCTCCGACGAGCCCTGGGCAATCGCCACGATGTTGGCCCCTGCCTGGGCCACTGAATGTTTTTCCTGCGATGCCGCGCAATCCCCTCATTCCCTCGCCGACGACCGCAACAATGGAGACCGGATCCTGCAGCTTGATGTCGTCGATGACTTTCCTGGCTATATCGATATTGAATTCGTTGCGGAGCTCGCGGATGGCCTTGTCACAATCCTTCTGGGGAATCACCACGCAGACATTGTGTTCCGAGGATGCCTGGGAGATCATCATGACATGCACACGGGCGCGAGCCAGGGCGGAGAAAATCCTTGCGGAAACTCCCGGGACTCCAACCATTCCGTTTCCCTCAACCGCCACGAGGCTCAGGTCGTCGATTGAGGTAACAGTTTTCACAGTCCGCCCGGCGGAGTCTGACGCGCGTGAAATCAGAGTGCCGGGATGAGACGGGTTGAAAGTATTTTTAATCCTGATTGGAATGCCGTTGTCAATGGCCGGCAACATCGTCTTCGGGTGGATCACCTTCGCGCCAAAGTAAGACATTTCGGCTGCCTCTCGATACGAAATCTGGGGAAGGACCGTCGCCCCTTTGACGAAACGGGGGTCCGCGGTCATGACGCCGTCCACATCGGTCCAGATCCAGATTTCTTCGCTCCCCAGGGCCGCACCCACAATCGAACCGGTGTAATCGGACCCGCTGCGGCCAAGCGTCGTCGTGAGCCCGTCCTTAGTACTGCCGATGAATCCCGTAACAACCGGAATGATTTTCCCGCGCACCAGAGGCAGAAGCTTTTCGCGCAGTTTTTTGTTGGTGACTGGAAAATCAACGGTTGCCTCTCCGAACTGGGCGTCGGTCCGGACGAGCGGTCTGGAATCGACAAATTCCGCGGGAACGTCGCCATCGTTCAGAATCGCGGCAATCTGCATGCAGGAGAGAATTTCTCCAAACGATGCGATCGCATCCAGGGAACGGACGCTCAGCTCCTTTAACAGGCTGACGCCGTGGCAGAGGTTCGACAATTCATCGAATATCTGAGAGTGATCTTGGGTCAGCTGCTTTTTCCGTTCCGCATGCTTGACCAGTGCATCAATGACCTGGAGATGTCTTTCACGCAGGGTATCGATGCTTTTCTTGACCTGGAGGTGCTCGCGCCGGACTGCAAACTGGGCGGTCTCCAGCAACGTGTTCGTCACCCCGCCCATCGCAGAAGCGACGAGAACAGGATCCTGCGGCATATGCGAACGCACAATGGAAGCGACTTCCCGAAGCCTCTGGACGTCGCCGACAGAAGTTCCGCCAAATTTCATCGTGATCATAATTTGCCAATTATCTGCTAATATCGGTGTTTCGAATAGAAAAGAATCAAACGCAACCACGGGTTTTACGGATCTCACAAGTCAAAATCCGTAGAATGGCTGCAATCCGTGGCGTTTTTGAAGGCCCTGGAGGAAATCGTGAAAATCTTCGTTCCTGGCCGCGTATGCCTGTTTGGCGAGCATTCCGATTGGGCCGGTGGACACCGGCGCATCAATTCCGATATCGAGAAGGGTTACACGCTGCTCACCGGCACAGACCAGGGGATTTATGCGGACGTTAAGCCGCATCCGAGGGCCCTGATTGTGAGTTCAACGACTCCGAAGGGCGAACGGTTTGGCCCGGATGAAATCCCGATGGAGCCTGGAGCGCTGCTGGAGGAAGCTCAGAAAGGAAAATTCTGGAGCTATATCGCCGGAGTCGCCTACCAGGTGATGACTCACTATCACGTGCGCGGCCTGGTGATCGACAACTATCAGACGGATCTTCCGATGAAGAAGGGGCTTTCATCCAGTGCTGCGATCTCTGTGTTGACTGCGCGCGCCTTCAACCGTGCATACGACCTGAAAATGACGGTCCGCGGCGAAATGGAGCTGGCCTATCAAGGAGAAATTACAACGCCCTCCCGCTGCGGCCGCATGGATCAAGGTTGCGCTTTCGGGAACCGGCCCATCCTGATGACTTATGACAGCGACCGGCTCGAGGTCAAAGAACTCCGGGTGCGCGAGAACATGTATTGGGTGCTGGTGGATCTCGGCGGCCAAAAGGACACGGTGGAAATTCTGGCGCATCTCAATCGTGCATACCCCTTCGCGGAGAACGAGGTGGGGCGAGGGGTACAGGAACTGCTCGGGCCGACAAACAAGCGCATCGTACTCGAGGCAATCGGAGCGCTGGAGAAATCCGATGCACGACGGTTGGGTGAGCTGATGATCGAAGCGCAGGCGCTCTTCGATCGATATGCGACTCCGGCTTGCCCGGAGGAGTTGACGGCGCCATTGCTGCACGGCGTCCTGAATCATCAGCCGCTTAAGGCGCACATCTGGGGCGGCAAAGGAGTCGGATCGCAAGGGGATGGCACAGCACAATTCCTGGCGCGCAGTGCGCCCGACCAAAAGGCCGTGATCGACATTGTGGAGAGGGATTTTCACATGTCCTGTCTCCCGCTGACCTTGAGTGCGGGCCAGAAGGTACGAAAGGCCGTCATCCCGGCCGCCGGATTCGGCACACGTCTTTTCCCGGCTTCCAAGGCAACCAAGAAGGAACTCTTCCCGATTGTCGACCGTGACGGCATCGCCAAACCTGTTATTCTGCTGCTCGTGGAGGAAGCGCTGAGTGCGGGAATCGAAGAGGTCGTGATCATCGTCCAGGAAAATGACCTGAATGACTTCCGTTCTTTTTTTGAAGTGCAGGTCACGATTGAGAATTACAACAAGCTGCCGAGGCACTTCCAGGATTACGCGCAGCGAATCCTCGAAATCGGGCGCCGCGTTTCGTTCGTCACTCAAGGGGCACAGGAAGGATTTGGACATGCCGTGTATTGTGCGCGCGACGCCATAGGAAACGAGCCGTTCTTGCTCATGTTGGGCGATCATCTGTACCGCTCCAACACCGATCTGTCGTGCGCGCAGCAACTGATTGCGGCCTTTGACCGGCATGGAATGAGTACCCTGGGCCTGCGTCTCACGCCGGAGAACCAGCTTGAAAATTTCGGAACTGCAACGGGCGTATGGCTCGAAAGCAATCGGCTATTGAGCGTCAGCGAGTTTGCTGAGAAACCAACGGTGGATTACGCCCGCAATAACCTGCGGGTTCCAGGGTTGCCCGAAAACGCTTACCTGACCGTCTTCGGGCAATACATTATCAAGCCGATGCTCTTTGACTACCTGGAGGAGCACATACGGAATAATGTGCGCGAGAGGGGAGAATTCCAGCTGACATCCGCGCTCGATCGGCTGCGAAAAGAAGACGGCTTCCTTGGCTTGATCATCGAGGGCCAGCGCTACGATATCGGATTGCCGGAATATTATCTCGAGACCGTCAATGCATTTTCCAAAGCAGGGAACGCCACAGTCCCCGCGGCGTTCTATCCGTGTAATCCGTGATAGCAATCGTGCAGTTTCTTGCTTTTTCAGCAAGCTTTTATTCGAACATGCTGAAAAATGATTAAACATGTGCGGACGGGTCTCCAGACCCGTCCGGATTTTCAGTCCTATAATCGCTCGGG
>JBEKKY010000405.1:0-3601 GCA_050010475.1 Acidobacteriota bacterium
TTCAATTTGCGGCTCCTTCTACCGATGTGAATTCCCCGATGACCTTTGGAGTTGTCACAAGCCAAGCCAATCGGCCGCGGATTCTGCAGTTTGCGTTGCGTTTGCATTACTAGCTTAGGCCTAAACAGATAATGCGCCGGCTTAACCCGGCGCATTTTTGCAAAAGGAATCATGATGAAAGCTCGTGTTTTGTTTTACACCGTTGCCGGCTTGAGCATTGCTCTGAGCTTGTTGGGAGCAACAGCATTCGGCCAGGCGGCTGCCGGTGGGTCCTGCGAGAATCTGAAAAGCCTAAAAATTCCGGAGACGACCATCGTTTCAGCCCAATCGATAGCCGCTGGAGAATTTACACCTCCAGGCAGAGGGATCGCGTTGGGAGGCGGACAGCCGCCTTTCGGAGGACCGCCGGATGCAGGACGGGGCGCAAAGCCGGATATCGGCCAGGGCCCGACGGGAATGGCAAGGGCCCTGCCCGCATTCTGCCGGGTGATTGGAGTGGTGCAGCCTTCGATCAATTTTGAGGTTTGGCTGCCGCCTGCCTCGGGTGACAAACGATGGAATGGGAAATTCAACGGCGTCGGCAACGGGGGCCTGGCAGGTTTCATCAGTTATGACGGTATGATGCAAGCGCTTGCGCGAGGCTATGCCACTGCAAGTACGGACACCGGCCATGTCGATAAGCGGGGTGATGATTCCTGGGCACTCGATGGAAAACTGGTTGTAGACTTTGCATCGCGTTCCATCCACATGACTGCAGTGGCCGCAAAAGAGATCATCCGGGCGTTTTATAACCGGGGACCTGAATACTCCTATTTCACCGGCTGCTCGGGTGGCGGCGGCCAGGCATTATCTGAGGCTCAGCGCTATCCGGACGACTACAACGGCATCGTTGCGGGGGCACCCGCGAATTATCCTACCCATATGTGGCCGGGAGAGCTTTATGCGGCATGGGTAACCCACAGGGACGCGGCAAGTCAAATCCCGAATGAAAAGCTGCAGCTGATCACCAACGCTGTCCTGGACGCATGCGATGCTCTGGATGGGGTTAAGGACGGAGTTCTGAATGATCCGCGACTCTGTAAATTCGACCTGGAGAAAATCAAATGTGCCGGCTCCGATGGACCGAATTGTCTGACCGCAGCGCAGGTGGATTCCGTCAAAAAGATTCACGAAGGGCTGAAGGATCCTTCAACCGGAAAGCTTTATTGGTACGGTTTCGAAATGAGCAGCGAACCGCTTTGGCCCGGTCACATCTATAGCCCGTTCGGTGCGCCCCTCTCCTATTTCAAATTCATGGTCATGAAGAATCCGGATTGGGATTGGAAAAGTTTCTCATTCGTGGATCCCAAGAACTTTACCCTGATGGACGAGGCTTCCAGAAAGCTGGGGCTGGTTCTCGATTCCACGAACCCGGATCTGACGCCATTTAAAAAACGCGGTGGCAAGCTGATCATGTACCACGGGTGGATTGACCAGAACATCGCATCCAGAAACAGCATTCGGTATTTCGAAAGCGTGCAGCAGAAAATGGGCGGCGAGAAAGCAACCGGAGATTTCCTGCGCCTGTTTATGGCACCGGGAATGGGGCACTGCGGCGGAGGCCCGGGCCCGAACACGCTGGATGCTCTCTCATCCCTTGAGCAGTGGGTGGAAAAGGGAAAAGCCCCGGACTCCATCATTGCCACCCACTCGGCCGGCGGCAAAGTGGATCGAGCCCGCCCGTTGTGTCCGTATCCGCAGTTCGCGAAATACAAGGGAATGGGGAGTACGGACGATCCGGCAAACTTCATCTGCAGCTCAAAATAAAATCAGGCCCGGGCGCCTCTTTCATGTGCGGACGGGTCACTTGCCCCGTCCGGCTTTTCAGCCACCTCAATTGATCATAAGCTGCAAAAAAACCTGTCGGCTCTGGAGAGCCGTCTGCACATGCACTGGATAACTAGTTATTCTCCTCCAAGCATCGGCGAACGCCTTCGTAATCGAGTCCAGCCTCTCGAAGGATCTGGGCTGCTAATGAGTCTTCATTCCGCAGCATTCCCAGCAGCAGGTGCTCCGGTTTTGCCGACATAGAACAGAGCAGAACGGCTTCATCGATCGCATCAGTAATGATCTTCTGAAATCCGTGGTCGGTCTTCCCCTGGTGAAAAAAGTCCATGATTTTTCATGGCGCCTGAAGCAGAATAAGGCTCAAAGAATTCCACTGATTTCACAGGCCACAAGATCCGTGAAATTTGTGGCGTCTTTCTTCAACCGAGGTAATCATGAAATTCCGGTTTGACCACAATAATCTTAATGTAAGAGACTTGGGAAAAAGCCTAAGCTTCTATCACGACGCATTGGGCCTCGTGGAAACGGGGCGGATGGAACCCGCAGACAAAAGCTTTCAGCTGGTGTTCCTGGGCGATGGAAAAACTTCGCACCGGCTCGAACTGACCTGGATTAGAGATCGTGTTGAGCAGTACAATCTCGGAGATAATGAGTTTCACCTCGCTCTGGTTGTCGATGACTATGCAGCCGCTTTTGCTCGCCACAAGGAGATGGGCTGCGTGTGCTACGAAAATCCTGCGATGGGGATCTACTTCATCGAGGACCCGGACGGGTATTGGATCGAAATAATCCCAGAAAAGAAATAGAATCTATTGGAATCGGTGTTGGTGTCGGAATCGAGGTCGGCTCTTTATCTAAAGACTGATTTCCGATTGCGACACCGGTTCCGATGCCGATGGATAAACACCGAGGTGATAATGAAAGAACGAATTTTCAAGTTTTTTGTTTTTGTTGCTTTGGTCATTCCACCTGCTTTGTTTGCAGGTTCGGATGAAACCACTCCGCAGATTCGGTCCACCATGGAGGTATCTTCGCAGGATTCCATGAACGTTTTCCGCCGGTATGCCGGCGACCCGAAAGCCATGTACGAGTTTTACGGCAAGGTGCTGGGGTTAAAACAGTTGACAACCTATAACGTGGGCGGCAATGGAAATGGTGTGGCGAGGTTCGATGTCGGAACGTCACAGGTGAAGTTCAGCGCTGTCGCTCCAAACCGAAAATACCAGCATGGGGCCATCCAGGATGCCACGGGGTTGCGGCTGCTGACCTTCTTTTTCCCTAGCAAAGACCCGCTTCTGGAAGGTTTTCGAAGCCACAATCTTCCAATTCCGGAATTCCGGCCAATCTCTGGATCCAAGCGCAGCAGCGCACTGGCCCAGGATCCTGAAGGGCTATGGGTGGAACTGGTGATTGCTCCCGATGAACCCAGCATGACATACGAGCATCTTGAAATCGGTCTCGTTGTTTCCAATCTGGATGTGAGCCGCAAATTCTATCGCGAGTTCATTGGTCTGGAAGAGCTGCCGCCGGTCGAGGATCCGATCCTTCATACGACAAAATATCCCTATCGGCACGGTACGACCATCGTAAGCCTGCGCTGCTTTGGGAAACCGCTTCCTGCGGACACCGGAAGCGGGGGCATCCAGTATGTAATCTCGGACGCGCAACCTGTGGAAGCGCTGGCCAAAGCCCGGCAGGTTAAGATCGATCAGCCGCTCAGCACTCTCCCAGGATGGGGGTTGAGGTTTATCTGGCTCGACGATCCGGACGGCAT
>JBEKKY010000406.1:0-4448 GCA_050010475.1 Acidobacteriota bacterium
TCGCCGATGCTCAAAGGTTTGATGAAATGCTCGTGCTTTCCTCCCATTTTCGGGTCCTCCCTGGTGATGTAGCGCTGCCTGATGTTATCGCAGATTGGCCGCGATCACGATGAATTTCCAATTTTATTTAACCGCAGATTTACACGGAATTAAAAAAGTGTACGGTATGCGCGTCAATCCAAGGAGATCGATCCCAAGCGCTGAAAGCGCGGCAGAGCAGAGCCCAGGGCGAAGGCCGCGAAGCGGCCGGAGCCCTGGGTTAGAACGAAGGGAAAGAAAGTCCTGTAAGGGCGGCACAGTTCCTACCCTGGTTGTTGCGTTGCGCTTTCAGCGCTCCCGGCGCCGCCATGCAACTCTGCCTAATTCGCCGGCTGCTTCTTGGGGATGACGACGGGCTTGCCGGTCAAGTTCACGCTTAAAGTGTGAATCCAGCGGTATCTCCCGTTGACCAGTCTGAAGAGGTGGGAATCGGGCATGCCGGTGGCACCGCCGAAACGGCAGAACACATTGACGGTTCCCATTTCCTCATCAACCACATAACTCCGGTTGATAATATACATATTCCCCAAAGGAGCAGGGATCTGGCATGTGTCTTTGAATTCATTGTTGGCATTGGTATACGCACCGCCCTCCAGCCGGGCGCACGGAGTGCCCCACGGCGGCCGGATGCCCTTATCCATAAACACAAAGTCAAAGTACTGGTTGCCGGCATCGATCAAATTCTGCCGGCTGACCCGATCGTCGACAGGCAGGACATCCCAATTGTCAGCCGACGAATATTTCAGGTAATTCCCCGCGTTAAACAACCAGTCGCCCTCCTTCGTTATAAGACTGTCGATCTCGGTGACTTTTCCGTCTTTGACTGTCAGGCGGGTTCCAATAACATAAGACTTACCCTCGGTGACAATTATTTCGCTGAATGTTTTGCACCGTCCAACGTCGTAAATACTGTGTTGAAGAGTAATGGGCAACGCGGTATTCCAGAGCCCCTTCTCCTTCGTGGTATCGCTCATGTTTTCTATAAACTTCACCTTGGGATCCAAGGCCATCTTCGACAGATCCCCTGCTTTTTGAGCTTCGATATAGCTGTTTGCCGCCGCCTGAAGCATCGATCGAGTGCATTCCGTCTGTGCGCGAACCAGAGAGACGCTGACCAGCGAGATAGCCACACACACGATTTTCCGAATCATAAAACCTCCCTAGAAGTCTGATTACTCATTTTCAGGATGTAGAATGGTTTTGACGCCGATGATTGTACTCGAAGCCTCCAGGATATCCGTAGACGAATTTCAGGGCAGCGGACAATCGAAAAGATAAGTGGGATGATCGAGGTTTCGTGGAGAGAAGCTGTTGTTGTTTCGCGAGCCCGCAAGCGCCCAGTGAATCCTGTTTTGTGGCACGTCCGCCGGTTCCGGCATCTTCAAGGACAACGTATCTGGGAGCACCGGCTTAGGGGCGACCTTCCGGTCGCCCCTGTAAAAACGCGAAGAACAAGCTTTCACCAGGTCGGCGTACCACAGTGGAAATTTGCGGCGTCGGTCGTTTCGCCGCTTCCATTATAAATTGCCCCCTGCGGATACGGGCACACCGGCCGTGCTTTGTAGACGCGGCCGCGGTCGGAATAGGTAGCCTTGATTTGATCCGGCGCAATGCCTTGCTCCCGCCACTTCTGCACCGCGCCCAGCGCGTCGAAGGTTCCTTGAGACATTCCCGCGCACATGCCAAAGTCCGGAATCATGAACAACCGGAAGAAGTCCTTGGTCTGGTTCTCCCCTCCCATGGTTGCGACAACACTATTGTAATAGGTGGTGGCGGTCCGCGGCGGGACCCAAGTCTCGTTCCAGTCCTGGTACATGAGGAGCTTGCCACCATGCGCCTTGAAGGCTTTCAGATCGGTCTGGGTTGTATTAATGACAGGTCCCAGGCGCGCGTCGATCTTGCGGGTATCCAAGTCAATATCAAAGGTTTTAAAATCCCAATCCGGATCTTGGAATGCCATGAACTTGAAAAAGCCGTTGTTAATAAAGAGCGGTTCGGGGCCGGCGATCATGGCGTTCCAGACCAGTTCGCTGCCCGGTTCAAAACCCGAGTAGATCTGGGTGCCGTCGGCAAACTTTGCGCCCGCATAGATGCGCCGGGCTGTTTCCACCTGCGGTGCGGTTAAGCAAGACGCGTTATCCGCTCCCTTGCACTGAATGGATGCCGGATCAAAATTGCACCGGGTCGGATCCTCAATCGCATCGTCTTTCACGCCATCTTTGGCATCGCAGGCATCCAGAGCCGCACGATGGAGCGCCGCATATTTGGCCGGCGGAATGAAGGCGGGCGCGTCCGTACCGTCTTTCAACGCGACCCAACTCAAATATTCCGAGCCCGCTTGCAGGTGCGTGAGATAGTAGGCAGGATCGCCCGCCACGATGCCGTCGAAATCCTCGGGATAAAGTTGCGCCTCAGCGAGTCCCTGGCGCCCTCCATTATGGCAGCTGTCCCAGTACGAGTAGCTGGGCGCTTTGCCGTAAAACCCCTGTATCAAACGCTTGGCAACGACCGTCGTTTCGTGCACTGCGCGATGCGTCCAGTCCACCACGCTTTCAGGATGGCCCATCGCCCATTTATGGCCGGGATCCTCATGACCGGTGTCGGTTGAGGCCGTCGCATACCCTTTTTCTATGGCGCCGGCCAGTCCCTGGTATTTGATTGCGCCTTCGAACGCTGGATTGCCGACGGCAAAGTACTTGCCGTTCCACTTGGCGGCGGGCGGCAGCCAGACTTCAAACTCGATGTGCGAATTTTTCACCGGCTCAATAAATCCAATTACTCGGCAGAACTGCGCCGAAACCTTCAGTCCCGAGGGAGTGCCGAAAACTCCGGGAGTCTTGGGCGGCAGGAAACCGAGCGGATCATTCATGAAGACAGCGGAGCTGATCGTCACGTTGTCGAGCTTTTGCTTTGCCAGACTCGCGCAGGATTCCAGGTCCGCCGCAGGCGCAGCCACGATCGCCAGGCTGATAAAAGCAAATGCAAGCCACAATGAAAGAATCGTTGTTCGCATTTTGGTGTCTCCCATTAGGTCAATACTAACGATGGTCATGATTATGTGGTTGTGATTCTAACATCCCTCGACAGAAGGAAGCACCCTGGAAATTGCTATGTGTAAATACCGTATCCCTTGGCAAAATCGATCAAAGCATGCAAGTTTTCAGGCTTGGCCTCATCCAGCACGGCGCCGTTTGAAAGAATATAGCCGCCATCTTGCCCGACCTCGTCGATCAGCCGTTTGACGCAGTCTTTTACTTCCTGCGGACCGGCCACTCTCAGCAGCGATGAAGGTACGTTGCCGCCGAAGCAGGCCCAACCGGAGAGGTGCTTCTTCACTTCTTTCATATCCGTCTGATCAAAGATCCACAAGGTTTTGCCCGCAGGAATATCGGGATCGACATAGTCGACAATCTCCAATGCCTTGCCGGGACCACAATAGAACGCGCTGGTTAAAGTGTCCGGAAGAAAATCGGCGTTGAACTTCTTTATTGCATAGGCAAGCTTGGCGTAATCGTATGTGCCCTCTTTCGGAGTTATGCCTGCATATGTGCATGCGTACGTAAAAGCCAACATTCAGCGCCACAGGAACTCTTTCCGGTTTCTTGAGTTCAATGGCATCGACAAGCATCTGGACGCGCTGTCGGTAACCTTGCTCTACTGACTGACTGGCAAATCGAACTCCGGATGGACTTTTCCAGATTCGAACACGTTCATCATATTTTTCAGATGCAGTCGTCATTCCCCTTCTCCTGCTGGATTTCAAACATTAGCCGGCGCCCTGTAACAGACGTAGTGATAGTGAAAGGTTGCCATCCCAAACGCTGAAAGCGCAGCATAGCACAGCTCCGACAGAGACAGCGGAGCGGGTGAAGATATCGGCCAGGGGCGAAGAAGATTGTCACTCTGAAAAGGGTGTGGCGTTTCCCTCCGGATTTTTTGTTACCAGGTTAACCCTTTGAAGAACGCTCACAGCCGCAAATTGGCTGCAGTTTACAAACAGAATACTGTCCTATAAGGGGATTGATAGCCCGGAACCGTCGACAAACCACTCCGGTTCCATTCAGAATACGGCGATTGATTGTCCGCCACAAAACGGATTACTGACGGGAAGGCCCGTTTTCAGACGAACCGCCTGACAAATCACTTCGTGTCACCCGGAGCCTGCCCCTTCGGCTTTGCCTTGGGCTGTTGACCCATAATTTTGTCGAAGCTCAGGCCAGGGACACTAGCGCTCAGCGTGTGAACATATCGGAGCTTTCCGTTGACCAATCGGAACGTATGGGAATCCGGCACACCGGGGGGATTGCCGAAGCGGCAAAAAATATTGACCGTTCCCATCTCCACGTCGACCACATAGCTCCGGTTGACGATCGGCAGCTTGTCTACAGGGAAACCGATATTGCAAGTGG
>JBEKKY010000407.1:0-3596 GCA_050010475.1 Acidobacteriota bacterium
ATGAGATTCCTGGGATCGTATGCTTCAAATGGAAGCTGTTCGCCGACCAGATCGAAGAAAATGGCGGAGCCCATTCCATGGCCGCCGCCGTATTCCTCATACTTTTCCGTAGGAATAGTGCCGATCGATTTATTGGTCAGGTTCACCCTCAGTATCTTTCCTGTGTATCCACCAGCCATGGTTGTACCTCCTATTCCTTTGCCTTGGTTTCGATTTTGGCTTAAGCGAGGTTTATCTTTTTTCTGTGCGACTTTTTTTCTGTGCGATGGCCAGCCACAACAACGCACCAATCAATCCGACTACGCCGATCAGTCTCTCAGCCAGCCTGGCACCGTTTGATTGCTCCGGATGCGTTGCCTGAAAGAACAAAGTCAGGCAAATCAAAATGACCAGCCAAAAGACGATGCTCTTCACCCATTTCACGCGTCACCCCCGCGAATGCAGGATCCGAATGGCGATTTGGATTGGCATAAAGCCATGCTAGTCTAAATCTCCACTGTCCCACAATATCTAATTTCGCTAAAATAGCCCCAACTTCTTAACCGATTTTCTTGTATTCTACCGGCTGTCGGCGTGACAGCATTGGTCGTTTAATGAGGAGTTAGAAATGAAAAGAAAGCTGCTATTTTCAAATGTACTGTTGGCCTTTGCAGTCCTGATCCTCTCCGGTATCGCACCGGCGCAGACTTCTCGCAATGCCGCTGCCTCCAAAGACAAGTTGGTGACCGTTCTGAATCCGGCCATCACGGACAAACTCGCTGCACGGGTGCCGCTGGCGCCCCGGCTGGACACCCTGGAAGGCAAAACCATCTACATAGTAGACATGAATTATGAAGGAATGATCGGCACACCTGTGCTCGGGGAAATGCGGGCGTGGTTTGCCAAGAACATTCCCAGTGCAAAAATCATCCTCAAGGTAAAAAGCGGCAGTTACATTTCGGATGATCCCGCATTATGGAAGGAGATAGCCGCCAACAAGGCGAACGGCGTAATTCTCGGCGTTGCCGGCTGATGGGGATGCCTCGCGGCCGTGAGCCGCTTTGCTGGAACATTGGAAAAACAATATGGCATTCCCACTGTGTCGCTTTCGAATGAAAACATTGTGTCATTCGGGATTGGCGCCCATTTCAAATACACTACCGGCATGCCGCTCCGTTTCGTTGGAGTGCCGTATCCGTTTACAGGCCTTAGTCCGGAAGCGATGAAGACCTATCTCGACGGCAAAGACAAAGTCACCGGCAAGCCCGTGATGCAGGCGATCGTCGACTGTCTGACAAAACCTTTAACTGCCGAGGAAAAGAAAACCGGGATCCCGGCAGAGGCAGCGCCCCAACCGAGATTTCTGCCCCCGGATACGGAGGATAATCTACAGCGGCTGTTTAAGGACAAGTATTGGACTGACTACAATCCTGTCATACTCCCTACCGAAGAGCGAGTGAAGGCGATGCTGAGAAGCACCAGCCACAAGCCGGATGAGTTGGTAAAAAAAGAATCCGGCACCTTTGGAACGAACCGTCCATTCACGGTGGAAAATGTCGCCATCATTGCCGTCATGGCGGGCGCTAAACCCGAATATCTGCCCGTGATCCTGGCGCTCGCAAGCCAGGTTCCATATATGGATTCCACAACTTCCAACGCAATCATGGTGCTGGTCAACGGCCCGATCCGCAAGCAGATTGACATGAATTCGGGTGAGGGCGCGCTGGGTCCGAATGCTGAGGCCAATTCTGTCATCGGCCGGGCAGCGACATTGATCCACACCATCATTCAAGGCTATCAAGAGGGCGTGTCCGGATTCTCTTCGCTCAGCAATCCGCTGCGTTACAACAACATGACGATAGCGGAAGCCGAAGAAGATCTTCCGGAAGGCTGGAAGCCTATCCACGTGCAAATGGGTTTTAAGCCTACAGACAGCGTCCTCACAATATTTTCGGGCTGGCAGTTTGTGAATTGCTCGGGATCGGTCGTGGAACATTATCCTCCGCAGTTTTTAATGCGTGACTTTGCGCGGGTGCTGGCGGCAATGGGATCTGCAACACTCATAATGGATCCGTCCGTCGCGTATCAGCTCAAAAACACACAGGGCTTTCAGACCAAAGAGGCGCTTGGCGAGTGGCTCTCTCAGAACGCGGTAACAAGCGCGGGAACCTATTGGGCTAATTCCATCGCTTCCGGCATGATGGGTCCTCTTGGGAAACAGGGTCTCGAGCCCTATGCAAGTTGGCAAAAGGTTTCGCCCGACACGTTGATCAAGCACCTTCCCAACCCGAGAAATATTCGGACGGTCGTGGTAGGAGGCAAAACGGCGAGTGTCTGGTTCATTACCGATTTCATGGCCGGTCAGGGCGTATCGATCGATGCCTGGAGGTAATTAGAAACGGAGCCGGAACGCCTAAAATAAAAACCACTCCAGCAACGCTGAAAGGAGGCCATCCGCTATGAACCGCAAGCAATTCATGGAATACGTCGATCACTTTAACAACCGAAGATTTGACAAAGTCGCCAGCTACTTCTGCCCGGATGTTACCCTTGAGTATCCCGATAACTTCATGGGCCCGCAAATACCCGGTGTTACAGGCAACACCCTTCACGGCCCAAAGGAGTTCATAGCCAACTACGAGGCCATTACTGCCAACATGCGTGAAGTTTTAAATGTGGGGGCTTTCCTTTCCAGGGGCAGGCAGTTCTGTGTCGAACTTGTTACCGAGTTTGATGTTTTGCGAACTCCTCCGGCGGGCGCCCCGGGCGCTCAATGGAAAAAGGGCGACGTTATAATCATGAACCAGAATGTGCTCTACGATCTGGATGAAAAAGGCAAGTTTAAGCGCATACGGATCTTTCATCACCGCTACCTTGACCCCGGGGAAGTAAAGCGCAAGTAAGCTATCTCCGATAGCAGTTTGGATTGAACCGCTGCGACGTAGTGACTTTTCAAAGGCGGGGACAGGTTACGCAATTCCCGAATCCGTGACATCACCAGCCATTGTGCATTATGGAATTCGGAATTACCTAGCCTGTCCCTGCTTTTCTTTGATCCTAAAATCCTGCATTCGGCAGTACAATTCCTCTCATAATCAGCATCCAAAACTCCAATCGTGAGGCGACAACATGGCAGACATTGAAGGCAGCAACGGATTGAGAACGGAATTCAAGGCTGTCGGTCGGGCAAATGTACCCGGCAGGCTGTCCTATATCATAGCCACAGGCGGGGCCAAATACGGCAGTGACGCGGTTGTGCCAAACATGCTCCACGCCAAATTCCTCAGAAGTCCTTATGGCCGCGCAAAAATCAAGAGCATGGATATCAGCAAAGCAAAGGCATTGGAAGGAGTGGTGGATATCGTTGCCTGGGACGATCCGGAGGTCAAATCAATAAACGGAGGCTTGACCAATCCGGATGTCAAAACAATGGCCGGAATCCATGGACCTCTGATCCCCAACGAAGCGGAGACGGAAGACGAAGAGATCGGAGCAGTGGTTGTCGCCGTGACGCCGGAAATCTGCGATGAGGCACTGAAACGGATCAAAGTGGAATGGGAAGTGCTGCCAAGCCTCGTGGATGCCCTGGATGGATTGAAACCTGGCGCCCCGATCAT
>JBEKKY010000408.1:0-3590 GCA_050010475.1 Acidobacteriota bacterium
CGCCGAAGGCGCGGCACGACTGGCGCTTCAAGTGCCGCACCTTCGGTGCTCGACTGTGGGATCATCCCTTACCCCGGCCTCACGGCCGGGGCTATTCACTGGCGGCCCTTCGGGCCTCTATTTTAGGACCTTCATTTATGACGCTCTGTATGGTAATGGAAATCGTTAAGTGAATAATGAGAAAGACGGCAATAGCTCAATAAGCGTCGCGCTGGGAGTGGACATCGGCGGAACCAACACAAAGTTTGGTTATGTGGATGCCATGGGAGGATGCGTGGGAAGCGCGTCTATCCCTACCAATGCGAATCAGCCCGCGGATCTTTTCTTCGACAGGTTGCAGGAAAGTTCCAAAATCCTGCTCCGTTCTTTGCCGGAAAAATGCCAATTGATCGGAATTGGAATCGGTGCGCCGAATGCCAATTATTACAAAGGGACGATCGAGCATCCGCCGAACCTCGCCTGGGACTACGTCGATGTACGTCTTCAATTGAGCAGGTACTACGGCGTGCCGATCGAAGTGACCAATGATGCAAACGCCGCCGCCCTGGGCGAAATGCTTTTCGGCGCGGCGCAGGGAATGAAAGATTTCATCGTCATTACTTTGGGAACCGGTCTCGGAAGCGGGATCGTATCCAACGGAAGGTTGATCTATGGAGCAGACGGCTTTGCCGGTGAAATCGGCCATACCATCGTCGATCCGAATGGCCGCCTGTGCGGCTGCGGAAGACGCGGCTGCCTGGAAACATATTGTTCCGCAACCGGCCTGTGCCGCACGGTGCAGGAGCTTCTGTGCAACACCATAGAGCCGAGCGCCCTTCGTGCAATCAGCTTCCTGAAACTGACGGCCGAGATGGTCTCCGAAGCGGCGCTTCAGGGAGACTGGCTGGCGCAGCGTGCGTTCGAACATACCGGCAATATTCTGGGCATGAAGCTCTCCGACTCGGTGGCACACCTGAGCCCGGAGGCGATCATTCTATTCGGCGGCCTGGCCGCAGCGGGCGAGCTGATATTCGCTCCCACCAGGCGTTCGCTCGAAGAACATGTTTTCCCAATATTCAAAAATAAGGTGAAACTCCTTCCATCCAAACTGATCGAAAGCAATGCCGCGGTGCTCGGAGCCGGCGCGCTGATTTGGAATACTCTGGAGAAAACCGGGTGACGTCTAGAAATTATCATAACCACACGATCTGGAGTGACGGCCACGCAACCGCACAGGAGATGATCGAAAGCGCACGAGGAGCCGGATTGACTGAGATGGGGATCTCGGACCACTATGCGCTCGCGCCCGGAAATCCGCGCATTCCGTGGGCGCTCTCCCCGGAATCCTTAGGCGCTTATGTTTTGCAGATCGAAGAGTGCGCGGCTTCCGCCAAAGACATCGTTGTCCGCCTTGGGTTGGAGGTGGACTACTTCCCGGAAACCATTGAGCTGACCAAGAGCCGCTTAGCAGGGCATTCGTTTGACTTCCTGATTGGGTCTGTGCATTTTGTGGACGACTTCCCGGTCGACCTGGACGTAAAACTGTGGGAAGAACTCTCGCAGAACTCGCGGGACCGGGTCTGGAGCGGCTATTGGCAGCGCCTTCGCGCTGCCGCTCAATCGGGCCTTTTTGACATCATGGGTCACTTCGATCTGCCGAAAAAATTCAAATTCTGTCCATCGGTCGATTTGACTGATGAGGCCCTTGCCGTGCTGGACGCCGTCGCGGCTTCAAATATGGCAATTGAGATCAATACCTCCGGATGGGATAAACCTGCGGCGGAAGCTTACCCTTCGCTTTTTTACCTACGGGAAGCGAACCGCCGAAAAATCCCCGTGGTGATCAATTCGGATGGTCACTCCACCGGCGAAGTCGCGCGTCATTTCGATCGTGCGCGGCAACTGGCCCTCGATGCCGGATATACGGAACTGGTCCGCTTCGAGCGGCGACAGCGCTTCTCGTATCCTCTCTAGCGTTCCGCGTTTCCCGTTCCCTGTTGAAGGTCGAGAATATCCGGGCATTGCTCCAAGAGCGCTTCGCTGGTCTTGAACGGTGAACCGGGAACGGGAATGCCTTGTAATCAAGTATTATGTTTCGGGAATCTGCATTTTTCGGTCTCGGACTGACAGTATTTTTTATCAACCAGAGAAGGAGCAAGAATACGGCTCATGTCATTCTTATCCGATCTATACAAGCTTGGCGAAATTCTCGAGAGCTATCAGGCAGATAGCCAAAACGCCCGGGCGCCCGTTATCCGGCTGAAGCCGATTGGCGAGATCATTCAGGAACTTCGGTTGGATCAACTGGTGCGTGAAGGCGATTTGCAGGGCGAAAAACTCACTCAATTCATGGTTCCTTACCTGGAAAACACCACCCGGCTCGAGCACCCCGCTTACATGGCGCATCAGGTAGCCGTAGTGCACCCGAGCGGCGCTTTGGGTGCGTTGGTCGATGCCTTTTCCAATAATCCGATGGCGGTTTATGAAATGGGACCGGCGGCGGCCGCTATTGAGTTCTTCATGATTAACTGGCTGCTGAAACATGTCGGATTCAGGCCGGCGGCTTTGGATTCGGACGCGCAGCGACAATCTGTCTGGGGAGGCGGGGTGCTGGTCAACGGCGGTTCGCTTGCAAATCTGACGGCGCTGATTGCCGCGCGCACTCGCCTGGTTTCTCGTGTCTGGGAGACCGGAAACCCGCCAGACCTGGCGCTAATGGCTCCGGCTGAATGTCATTACTCGATCGCGCGCTCCGCCGGCATTATGGGGATTGGTCGAAAATCCATTTATCTGCTCGATGTGGATCAAAACGGATCCGTTATCCCGGATCGTTTGCCAGCGGTTTATGAGCGCTTGTGCAACGACGGCAAACGCGCAATAGCGCTGGTCGCAAACGCCTGCAATACTCCGGTCGGCAGTTACGATCCGCTAAGAGAGATCGGGGAGTTCTGCCGCGCCAGGAACATCTGGTTTCATGTGGACGGAGCTCACGGCGCTTCGGCGCTGTTGTCTCCCGAGTATCGCCACCTGCTCGACGGTATCGACCTGGCGGATTCGGTGATCTGGGATGCACACAAAATGATGCGCACGCCGCCTCTGTGTGCGGCGGTATTGGTCAGAGATCATCGTGATCTGGATCGGGCCTTTGAACAGGAAGCCAGCTATCTTTTTCACGACAAGACCCAACCCGGCGTGGATTTTATGCACCGCACGGTGGAGTGCACAAAATCCGGTTTGGGGCTTAAACTCTTTTTCGTAGTCGCCGCTCTTGGAGAGCGAGGGCTGGCTGCGTATGTCGATCGCCAATGCAATCTTGCCGCCGAAGCCCACGCTTATCTTCTCACACAACCGGATATCGAATGTCCGGTCCCACCGCAATCCAACATCCTATGTTTTCGCACTCCTGGCTCCGATCAGGATCAATTGGCTCATCGGGATCGTCTTATTGCGTCCGGAGAATTTCATCTTTCAACCACTCTGTTCAAGGGCCGCCGGTATTTGCGTATGGTCTTTATGAGCCCACAGACCACGCTGGATGTCGTCAAAGCGCTGGTGGCTGCCCTGCGCCGCCCGCTATGACTGATTAGGTTAGCTCAGCAATCGGATGACCG
>JBEKKY010000409.1:0-3585 GCA_050010475.1 Acidobacteriota bacterium
CGCTGCAAATTACATCACCAGGCGCGAAGCGCCGGCAGAGAGTAGCCCCGGCCGTAAGGCCGGGGAATATCGTTAGCATAAAAATGAGCGCCGAAGGTGCGGCACCTTGCATCCATACCTCAATTTCGGGATCGAGGTTTATTCAATGGATAGAAACTCTAACCACAATTCATTTTGTGTATTTCGTGGTTATAGTCCATGACGGGCCATCAAATCGTAGAGAGTCGGCCGGCTGATTCCCAGTGCTTTGGCTGTTTTCGATATGTTTCCATTACTGTCGCGCAAAGCATTTGCCAGCATGTCGCGTTCAAGCGCTTCTCTGGCTTCCTTCAGCCTTGAGACCATCGGACCGGAACTTCCGTTGCGTACCTCCAGCTCAAGTTCGGCGGGGCCGATGATCGGCCCGTCCGCCAGCACAAGAGCGCGCTTGACTCTGTTCTGCAACTCGCGCACATTTCCAGGCCAATCGTATTTCCGGATGGCTTCCAGCGCCGGCCTGGAGAATTTCTTGGATGGTTTTTTCAATTCCTTTGAAAATGCCAGCGCCAGATGTTCGGCCAGCTGGATGACATCGTTGCCTCTCTCCCGCAAAGGGGGCAGGGCCATCTTGACTACGGCCAGGCGAAAATATAAATCTTCCCGAAACCGGTTCGCCTTGACCTCTATTTCCAGGTTCTGGTTTGTCGCGGCAATAACACGGCTGTCGACGGGGATCATCTGTCTTCCGCCGATACGCTCGATGACTTTCTCCTGCAGAAATCGCAATATTTTAGCCTGCAGCCCAGGGAGAAGATCGCCGATCTCATCAAGGAACAGCGTTCCTCCGTTTGCATATTCGAGTTTCCCTTTGCGCTGTGTGGTTGCGCCGGTAAAGGATCCCTTTTCATGCCCGAAAAGCTCGCTTTCCAGCAGCGTGTCCGGAATTGCACCGCAATTGATGGCGACAAACGGACCGTTTTTTCTTCGGCTGAGGTTGTGAATGGCGTTTGCGATCAACTCCTTGCCGGTCCCGCTTTCTCCCGTAATCAGAACCGGAATGTCGGTGCCGGCGACCTTGCGTATGGTGGCGAAAATTTCCTGCATTTGCGGGCTTTCGCCGATGATTTCCTCAAATGAGACCCGTTGCCCCAGGTTGCGTTCTTCGATGTTTTCCTTTTCGAGTTCAATGCGCCTGTAAACGCGGTTCAGCACGACCTTGAGTTCATCGAGATCTACCGGCTTCGGAAAAATGTCGTGCGCCCCTTTGTCGATTGCGGCCAGGGCGTTTTGGCGTTCGGATTTGCCCGAAACAATGATCACTTTTGCGAGTGGATTCAATCCGATCATCTCCTCGAGCGTCTGGAGACCTTCGACGGCCTCCCTTGGATGAGGGGGGAGCCCCAAATCCAGAAGAACGACAGGCGTCTGTTCTTTCTTGAAGCTTTCAAGCGCAGTCTGCCTGTCACCGGCAGAAAACACGTGGAATTCATCCGCCAGAGCCCATTGGATCTGCTTTTGGATCAGTGCGTCATCGTCTACGACCAGTATTTTGGGCAACGCCTGTTCCAGTATTGGTTTTGCTTTTTTCATTTTTGTGCAATCTGCGCAGTCTATGGCGCCGGGATTGGGAACGTCAGAGTGACTTTTGTCCCCTTTCCCTCCTCACTCTCAACCGTAATGGATCCTTGATGCCCCTCCACGATCTTCTTCGAATGAAACAGGCCGATTCCCAAACCGCTGTTCTTGGTCGTATGGAAGGGTTGAAACAACTCCTTTGCCAAAAATGCCGAGCTCATGCCCTTGCCGTTGTCCTCGACCGTAAGTCCAACAATTTCACCCCGGCGCCATGTCCGCGTTATTATCATGCCGTTTTCCGAAACCGCTTCGCAGGCATTCAGGAGAAGGTTTTGCACTACCCGCTCCAGTTCTTCGGAATTCGCCAGCACGAGCGGCAGATCTGCAAGATCGAGGTTGAACCGTGCCGGGCCGCCTGATTTCAACTTATCGGCGACCGATCGCACGATCTGATTTAAATCCACAGGTTTTTTCGTTGCCGCCAGGGTACTGGAGAAGGCTCGGAGGCTATTGCACAGCCGTTTCATCTTTTCAGCCGTGTCATAGACTGATTGGAATGCGTCTTTCTGGAACTCGGGATTGTGCTGATGCTTCGGAGCATTTTGCGCGATATACGACAATGTCGATGCAAAATTTTTCAGATCGTGGAGCATGAATGTTGAAAAGGCGCGGAACGCCTCGTCTTCTTTTGCTGCAACCAGGGTTTCCAGCAGCTCGGATTTGTGGAACTCGCTGGCGGCGTGTCCTGCCAGCGCGCGCAGGAATTCGCGCGCTTTCCGGTCGTATGGGCGCCCGCTGCGATTGGATCCGACCGTCATTACTCCCACGATCCGGTTGCTGGAGGGGAGCGGAACGAGAAGAGAAGCGCGGGTTCTTTCCGCAAAGCCCCTAACAATAGCGACGTCTCCCGCACCGTCGAAATCATCCGGGCATAATGGTTCGGTTGCATCCAACAGTTTTTCCACTACGCCGGAGATCTCCTGTCCTACAGAATCCGGGATGGTTCCCAGAGAACTCAGCAACTGCAGCCGGTTGGGATTCCGGTGGCGAATCCACACACTGACATCGACAGCGCCCAAAGCTTTATGGACGATTTCCGCCAAGGCTCGCGCGGCTGTTGCGGGCGGGTCAATTGAGCGAACGCGTTCGGTAGCCTCAAGCCAGAACCGGCGGTAATCATACTGGCCGGCGAATATATTTCGTCGAATCCAGGCCCGCGCGCGATGCCGGAACACTGTCCCCAGAATAAGCGCGGTCAAGACCACAATGGATAGTAAAAAGATCAGGGCTTCGGTGGGCAGCCCGATGTCGCCCCGATTGCTTACCAGGCGGGCAATGAAACCGGAGGCAATCAGGCAGGCTCCGCTGGCCGGAACCGTAATGGAACCACAAACCGCACCGTGCGACACACCAATACGGGTTTTCCCTGAACTCCTTCTGCAGGAAATTGTAATCAGGCCGAAGGAAATCAGGAGGGCAACAAGGCCCAGCCCGATTGCAAACGCAATCCCCTCGATCCAACGAATCATGATTCTTTCTGTGAAATCTGTGGTTAAAAGATCAAGAATCGGTAGAGGAGGTATTTGCAGAATTCCGACCATATTTCCATTCGCGTTTTCGAGGAATCAAATGACGGCTTTTCCGGCACGGCAACAAATATCAACTGAATTCCGCTTTTTCGGAATGCGCGACGGCACGCCAGGCCAGCTCGCCGCAAATGCATAGGAGAAGAAACCACCAGCAGGGACCGCACGGAAAGATTGCGAACGTACTCAGCCAGTGCGCGCGCTTCCGATCTGGCTCCCAAGAGACCGTGTGGAACCTGTGTGCAGGCTGTTCCCTGGTGATCCACTCGCACAAGAAAATGCCTTTTCTTTTCGGGTGTTTGTCCCGCTAATGCTTCGAGCCCGCCGTCCGATTCCAGATTCAATTCGTTGAAGTGCCCGCACTCAAACCTGCCTACGCTTAGGATCAATTGCCTCGCGTACCCGAAACGCCACATTTTGATCCCATAAGTCTTTTGATTCTGCT
>JBEKKY010000410.1:0-3584 GCA_050010475.1 Acidobacteriota bacterium
CAAGCAAAAAAGGAAGGATTTGTCGGACTGAAGGGGCACAGGTCAGTGGGCGGGATCCGAGCCAGCATTTACAATGCCATTACTCCCGAGGCGGTCGATGCCCTTGTGTCCTTCATGAAGCAATTTGAAAAGAAGAACGGATAAAGCGTTCACGCGTTTACGGGTTAATGGGTTTAAGCGTTGAACGCGTAAACAGTTTCACATGCTTATCCCACCTACATTCGGGGAATGCAGATGAGCTCCTGCAATTGATGACAGTATACTCATGACAGCTATTTTACAGGGGATCGAAAGCCTTAGGAAATCTCAAGCGACAATTCAGAATTCAGGAGTCAGAATTCCTCCCGAGATTGCATGCATTCTGAATTCTGACTCCTGACTCCTGAATTCTTCCTATTGATGGATATGGATGACCTGGGCCGGAGGGAATCCGTTGAAATAGGTCGAAGAGGCGTTGCTGTAAGCCCCGATGTTCTCGCTGTAAACCAGGTCGCCCAGTTTGAGTTCCGGGAGCGCTTCCGCCTGCGAAATCGTATCCAGCGCATCACAGGTTGGCCCGAACACGGCCGAAATGCGCTTTGGCCCTTTCTTGAACGCCTTCACAGGATATTGGCAGTGATCGAACAATATGCCCGAAAATGTGTGATAGATGCCGTCGTTAATGTAATAGCAGCGCTTCCCATCGCGCTCGGACTTGCCGATCACTTCCGCTACCAGAGCCGCCGCGGTCCCCACCATAAACCTGCCCGGCTCAGACAGAATCTCCATGCTCTTGGGAAACATTCGATTTAATTCGGCGTTCAGAATTCTCGCCAATTCCCGGAAAGGCCTCACGTGACGGTCGTAACGGACCGGGAATCCGCCTCCGATATCGAGCAGCTTCATGGAATATCCGCGCGACTGCGCTTCCTCGATGATGGAAGCCGACGTCGATAGCGCCTGGACATAGTTTTCGAAATTGGTGCACTGGCTCCCCACGTGGAACCCTAACCCTTCCACAACCAGACCGGCGTCGAACGCGGCGGCGATGAGGTCAACCGCTTCCGCCGGGGATGCGCCGAACTTGCTGGAGAGTTCGACCATGGACCCGGTATTCGGGACGCGGATGCGCAATGCCAGGCCGGCGTGAGGCGCGTGTTTTCGAATTTTTTTTATTTCTTCTTTGTTATCGAAAGCAACCAGCGGCTTGTACGGGTCCAGTTCCTCCAGCGTATGCCGGTCTTTGATCGGGTTCGAATAAACGACTTTATCCCAGATGAAATTCTGGCGGACATCGGCGGGCAAATTCCGGATGTTGTCGTAAACCAGTTTGAATTCGGCTATCGAGGCTACATCAAAGCTCCCCCCGATGGCATAAAGAGTGCGAATGATGGCAGGATCCGGGTTGGCCTTCACGGCATAGTAGGGCTGGACTCGCGGCAGATAGCGTCTGAACTCGTCATAGTTCCTGCGAATCTCATCGTGGTCGACGATGAACAACGGGGTGCCGTGTTTTTGCGCCAGATTTTTGAGGAGGGCCGTTTTCATTTCGGATTTGCCCCTGGGAACGCGGGCGTCCCGCCCGCCTGCGGCCGAGACGGTCGCGCTCCCAGGAAATTCTCAATTAAAGAACTTTGTTATTTTTCCAATACTCTTTGGTCACCAGTTCCATTATTTCCGGCAGCTTGTCATACAGTCGTTTCAGCTTTCGCGGCCTGTGACGCGACAACGCATAGTGTGCCAGGATCGGGAAAGCAATCGTACTATCCGCGTAGCAGACGATCGCATCCGGCAGCTGCAATGGATCAACCTTACCCCATGTTACGGCCTCGTGGGGAGTGGCGCCGGAAAGCCCTCCCGTATCGGGCCGGGCATCAGTAAACTGGATGAAATAGTCGTGCCCCTCTTCCTTGACGCGCAGCACTTCCTGGATCTGCGGTTCGGTTTGAAGCGTGAAATTTTTAGGGGACCCGCCGCCGATCAGGAGCGTGCCCGTCTTGTGGCCTGCACGCTTGGCAGCCAGAACGATGCCTGTCGTTTCATTTACGTCCCGGGAAGGATTGATACGAAGAGCATTCTTCCGAAGCTCCAGCCCTGCGACGTTCATCCCGATGGTCGAATCGCCGGGGGATGGGCAGTAACAGGGAACGCCGGCGCGATACGCCGCAGCCAGCACGGAACTGTTCCGGCGTCCGGTCTGCTTCTCAAACTCGGCGCAATATTTGCCCAGCAGATAATGAAGTTCGGCCGTGCCCATTTCATGCTGGAATTCCGGCTGCATAAGGACCTGACGCAGCACGTGATCGGTGGCCATCAATACATCGTTATAGTCCAGCAGGATATCGTAAATGCGCACAACGCCCAGTTTCCGAAGCTCCGGATCGGAAGAAAATGGGGAACCACGATAGAGCGGCATGTTCATCGCGTGGTGCATGTCGTGATAGAGATTTGCCCCGGTCGAAACGATCCAATCGATAAAGCCCGCATTAATCAGAGGAATGATGACTGCGGAGCCGAGACCGGCCGGCGTCATAGCGCCGGACAAGCTCATCGCGACCGTGACGTTCGTCTGCAGCATTCTCTCGGTGAACAAGCGGCACGCCTCCTGCAGCCGGGCCGCGTTGTAAGCCAGGAATGTGTTGTCGACCAGCTCCGGCAACGATTCCTTGCCGGTGATCGGTTTTGGGAGAATGCGTTTCCCCCTCAGGAATTGCTGCTTCCCTTTGGAAAATTTATGCGGATACTTGCTGACGAATTTTTTGGGCAGTTTTACATCACCCATTCCGTTGTCTCCTTTTGACCGTTGTCTTCCCATTCTTTGCCAGAGCATAAGAGAAGAGCTTGTAAACGAGCTTGGCCGCCAGAAAATCGGGTGCGCGAAATCCCGGGATTGGAGCCAGCTCCACGACGTCAAATACCGGAACCCGCGCCGCATTCGCGCAAACCGTCCTGGCAATTTCGAGCATCCGCTCCCAGGAAATTCCTCCGGGTTCCGGAGTCCCCACGGACGGCATTATGGAAGGATCCAGTCCATCCAGGTCAATTGTGAGAAATACCTGCTTCTTTTTCACAAACTGAGCCAGATTCCGCAGGAATCGTCCTCCGGGATCGGTTGCTTCCTCCGAAAATGTTGTTCTCACGCGCTTGCAGCCGCGCAGGAATGCAGCTTCTTCACTGGAGAGATTGCGAATCCCTATCTGAAATATCGGGCAGATTTCCTGGATCCGTTTGGCTGCGCATGCATGGCTGTAGGGAGTTTCTTCATATTCTTCCCGCATATCGGAATGCGCATCCACATGCACCGCTACCAGGGAATCAGGATTCACAACCCGAGCCAACCCCCGGACCACTCCGGCCGAAATCGAGTGTTCCCCGCCCAGCACGCCCAACACTTTCGGCCGTTGTGTTCCTGAAAGGAGATCCGCAACCGCCTCATCAACAGATTGGATCATAGCTTCCGGCGAGCGGTGCACCAGATTCAGCGGAAGAATCGTGTGGATTCCATACTCCAGGGCAGGTTCGCCATCAAACTCCCGGTCGTATAGTTCAACCTGGCGCGAGGCCGCAAGAATCGCTGCCGGACCTTCCCGCGTGCCGGCGCCATA
>JBEKKY010000411.1:0-3670 GCA_050010475.1 Acidobacteriota bacterium
GCCTTTGGCAATAAAGTCGATGACAGAACCATCCTCGCAAAAGTCGATATGATTGTTGTTGCCAATTATTGCATCCTCGTTCTTGTTGTGCTGGGGTTGGTAGTGAGCTTCCGCTGATCCCCGGCCTTTTCTAGAAGATGAACCTTAAAAACTCAGAGCCTTAGGGCCTGGTAATGAATAAAGGTTGCATTTTGGCGCGAGCGCCGGGCGGGCAGATGCCAGTGTCGCGTTGCGCAAGAGAGTTGACTTATACGATGGGATGCGGGATCGCATGACGTCCAGGTCCGAAGGACCGATAGTGAATAGGCCCGGCCGTCAGGCCGGGATTAAGTAAACATTCCACACTAAGCGCCACGACGCCGGTGATGCGGCGCCACCGTTGAGGAGTGGCGATGAAGCAGAAGCCTGCCCGCCGCCGCGCTTGTTCGGGCCAGCAGTAAAGTGTAAACGTTATTCATTGACAGGCCCCAAGTTTCGACCAGATGTCTTACTTGTCCTGTTTTCGCGCGGGGAAAACATATTTTTGCAAAGCCAATGCAACCAGCGCCAAGCGCCCGAGCGTGCGCTCTCCGCTAATGTAATCGTGGTGTGCAATTAATGGCGGTTTAGTTAGGAAATTGGAAACTGCAAACTTGCAGGGGAGTGATTTAAGGAGAACAGAATTCGTTAACCATCGGATCCAAGCCGAGTCGTGCTGGGGCGCACATGAACAAGGCTTCGATGCGCTAACGCAGATTTGTGACTCTGCTTACTACAGTTCAGGCGACGTTCTTTTCCACGTTATAGGGACGATGGATGAAGAGAGCTTCATCACGGTCGCGGGATATCTGGTATATGGCGTCCCGGCAGATCGCACAGTCGTCCAGGTGGCTTAAGACCTCCAGCTTTTCATCCAGGCTCAGCTGCTTGTCGAGTAGTTGAACGAGTTTTTTGAAACTGCATGCATTCATATCGCCTCTCAATCTGGGTTTCCGCGAGCGAGTCTACGTTTGAATCGCAGTCCAGGTTCGAGTTTCGGACCGACGCGTGTTTCGGGCTTGAAGCATGCACTCCCGAGTTCCCGCAATTCAAACGCCATCCGGTTCCGGAATCAATTCGCCCAAAGTACTCAAGCGAAGATAAGTATTAGTAGCCAAAGCTTGCTACGTATAAGTACGTATCGGCAGAGAGTCCGGAAATAGTGAAATCTAAATGGTCTTCACAGGCGACCGACGCCGGCGTTTGCCTGGCAGCAAATCAATAAAAAGAGGAAGTTAGCCGATGACGGTTCTTGCGATTATCTGGACATACAGCTGCCGGCTTAGGTCGAACGTTGAGTCGGCAGGTTGGTTTTTCTGGCGGGAACCTCTTTTTTCTGGGATAGTTTATATGCACTAACCCCCAGCCAAAAAAGGCCTCAAAAAGGAAAGAAGCTCACAGTTCGCAGGCTTGCGGCATGTCACTGCGAGCTTCCGGCCGGTTTTTTATGAGAATAACTAGAAACTCTTGTCGGGATGCAGAGTCTTGGCTCTTGCCAGAAGGACTTCCTTGGATTCGACTCGATCCGGATCCTTCACGCAAGCGTCTGTCGGACACACCGATGCGCACATTGGTTCGTCGTGGAATCCGAGGCATTCCGTGCACTTCTCAGGCGCTATATAATAGAAATCCTGGGAGAGAGCGGAAACAGACTTCCCATTCACATCATAATCTTCGCCGCCGGCAAATATTGCCTCGTTCGGGCATTCCGGCTGACACGCACCGCAGTTAATGCATTCTTCCGTGATCTTTAAGGACATTGTTCAAGTTCCTCCAACAAATTAGTAGTCCTGAAATTTGCTGCTGCAGTTTGAATTCTAGCATGGTTCGGCAAATTGCGCCTGAGAATTTTCTAGTGAGATTACACTATCGCGGTTCCATATTATGATTCAAGCAAAAACCGGATATTGTGTTAGTCTACGAAACAGTCCTGGGTAGGAGGAAGGCGTGAAGGCTGCTCTACTGGTTGGTCCCGAAAAGATTTTCATTGATGAGGCTGCTGAACCCCGGCTCGAACCGGATGAAGTAATGATTCAGCCGGCACTCGCCGGCGTCTGCGGCACCGACATCTCGTTTTATGTGGGCCATCGGTTTGTTCCGTATCCTTTCATTCTGGGACACGAAGTTGTGGGCCGGGTGATTGCTGTTGGGGCCGACGTATCCAAATTCCAGATCGGGCAACGAGTCATCGTAGAGCCGAATTATCCTTGTGGTGTCTGTCGATTGTGCATCGCGGGCCGGGGTGCCGTCTGCGCCCAAAAGAAGAGCATGGGAGTAAACATCCCCGGCTGTTTCGCGCAACGTGCCACTGCGCCGGCTGAATTTGTTTGGCCGCTGCCCGACAGCATCTCCGATCAGGATGCGGCGACCATTGAACCGCTGGCCGTTTCCATGCATGGATTGCTTCAGTCCGGCGTCCGAGCCGGAGAAACAGTGGCCGTGCTGGGATGCGGCGTCGTCGGTTTGCTTCTGATTCATGCGGCAATAGCGGCTGGAGTGCGCGTAATCGCACACGACAGGATTGCGGATAAGCTGGCGATGGCTCGCATGCTTGGAGCGGCTTCAGCCTCGGAGGGCGGCGATGTGGAAGCGCTCTGGCAAACGGAGAATGTGAGCACGGTTTTCGAATGCGCCGGCGCCTCGGAAACAGTCGAACTTGCATTGAAAGCCGCGCCGCGCGGGGCTCAAGTGATTCTTCTGGGGCTTGCTTCCACTCCAGCCAGTTTCGTTCCGATGCGTCTTGTGCGGGAAGGGATCCATTTACAAACTTCCATGATCTACTCCCACCCGGCCGATTTCAAATATGTAATCGAGCTGGTAACAAAAGGAGCGCTGCATCCCGCGAGTGTCGTTACCCATACCTATCCTTTAGAAAAGCTCGGAGAGGCGCTTGCATTAGGAAACACGGGCGGGGCAGGCAAGATCCACATTAAAATAAATTGATGCAGGCAAGCACACGAAGGAGGGCTGACCGTGACCAAAATTCTGCTCATTCATGGACCGAATTTGAACATGCTCGGGCGGCGGGAGCCGGAAGTGTATGGGACATTGACACTGGATGACATCAATGCGCGGATGAAGCAGATTGCCGAGGAGAACGGGGCCGAGCTGCGCGTTTTTCAATCGAACAGCGAAGGCGCCTTGATCGACGCGATCCACGAAGCGGCTGATTGGGCCGCCGGGATTGTGATTAATCCCGGCGCATATTCGCACTATTCTCATGCGATCCGTGACGCCCTGACTGCCGTCCGCCTTCCTGCAATCGAGGTGCACCTGTCGAACATCTATGCACGGGAAGAGTTCCGGAATCACTCCGTGATTTCTGCCGTTGTCTTGGGGTGCATCGCGGGACTCGGGTGGCGGAGCTATGCCTGCGGCCTTCAGGCATTGATTGATATTCTGAAAGACAGATCGGCAGCATAGAAAAACGCCACGGATTCCACGGATTTCAAGACCGTCAGGACAGTCACGCTTACAGCCAGTGCGCCACACCGTCGAGTGGGATTGATTGTTTCCCAGATCGCCGTTCTGAACCGCGTTCCCGCTTAATAGCGATCTCTACCGTTGAGCTGCAGGGGGCTTGCGTATTGAGGTCACGGGGTGATATTTAAGGGTTGGGCAAATATTTATAGCGGAGGAATCGGTCATGGGC
>JBEKKY010000412.1:0-3516 GCA_050010475.1 Acidobacteriota bacterium
CTCGGCGCGGAGGCTTTGCTTCAATACAACACGGAAATGCTTGCGGGCTCCACTTTGGGCGAAATGTCCCTCCTCATGAAGGGAGAAACCCTGCCCGCGGGCACGCGCTGGCACGGCATCCCGGCAAGGCGAGTTTAGGCATATATCTTATTGCGCAGTTCCTGGAAGTTTTTCGAACTCGAGCAGATCACGGGAAAACCGCATTGGCATCCCGAACTGCGCCCGCGAGAAACCTTGAATGGGATTCCCGCTGGATTCCAAAACTGGAATCGGCCGATGACCCGAATATAATTTGACCGTGGGCCTGCGCTGATTTATGCGGGCAAAGTCGATGAGGAACTTCGCCACATTGACAGACAAAAATCGAAATGGTAATTATTTGCATGTGAAATTAATTAGTAAAAGAACGCAAGGGAGAAATGACCGAAACCATCGGGCGGATGCACAGCGCCGCTATTTCATATCTCAATGCCGATCTCGCGGTCTTCGAGTCACCACCCAGCGGTTGGAGGTCTTCCAGACTCTTGCCCAAAATGACAACCATCCTACTGCCGAATCTCTGCACGCAAGGTTACGGGAGAGGATGCCCTCCCTCTCTCTTTCAACTGTTTACCGCATTCTGGAATCGCTGGAAAACGAAGGATTGATTCGGCGGGTGAGCTCCACAAACGGCATTGTCCGATACGACGGCAACCTATGCCCGCATCAACATCTCGTCTGTCGCCGCTGCGGCCGCATGACCGATATTGAGGATGAATCCCTCTCGCAGCTTCGTCTGCCTGACGTTCATTTCGCCGGATTTTCAGCGGAAGAACTGGATATCCGGATTGTTGGAACATGCGCAGATTGCCGTGCTCCCGTGCCGGATCCGGCCGGGTCGTCAAAAAAGAAAATAACCAGGAGACGCACGGTCTCCAGTAAAAAGGAGGAAAGGTAATGGCCGAGTTAAAAGGTTCGAAAACTCACGAAAACCTCAAAGCGGCATTTGCCGGAGAATCGCAGGCAAACCGCCGATACCTGTATTTTGCAAAAATAGCGGATGTGGAAGGCTACCCGGAAATCGCAGGCAATTTCCGTGAAACGGCCGAAGGGGAAACAGGACATGCGCACGGACACCTGGATTACCTGAAGAAAGTTGGAGATCCTGCCACCAACCTGCCGTTCGGCGACACGGTGGATAATTTGAAGTCTGCGGTAGCCGGTGAGACTCACGAATACACCGATATGTATCCCGGAATGGCTAAGGCTGCACGGCAGGAGGGATTCGCGGAAATAGCCGACTGGTTTGAAACGCTGGCAAAAGCTGAGAAGTCTCATGCGGGGCGTTTTGCACAGTTGCTAAAATCCGTCAGTTAATATATTTCAGGCGGTTCTATCCATGGGGCCGACCGCCCCATGGATAAGGCATTTCATCGTTCGGCATTTCTTAGCAAGCAATTCTTCGAAAAACGGGACAAGCATGTCATGAACGAGACGGAGAAAAACATTTCGTATCAGCCTACGGACGGGCTGTCCTACGATCCCGCAGAGGAAAAGTACTGGCGCAAAGACGCTCTTGACAAGGAACGGCAGAGGGTCTTCGAAATCTGCCATGGTTGCCGTCTTTGCTTCAAGTTTTGCGACACGTTTCCTTCGCTCTTTGCTTTGCTCGACCGGAAGTACGACGGGAATGTCCGAAGGATTACCGCGGAGGAAACCGGCAAGATACTGGACACATGTTTTCAATGTAAGCTCTGCGAGGTCAACTGCCCCTATACGCCACGGGACGGACATCCCTACATGCTTGATTTTCCGAAACTGGTAGGCCGCTTCCGGGCAATCCGAGTCAAACAAGATGGCATGCGCCTGAAGGATCGATTTCTGGCCGATCCCGATACCAGCGCAAAACTGGCCCGCGCCAGCCTGGGTTTTGCAAACGTAGCGAACCGGATGAAGATTCATCGGATTTTTATGGAAAAGACGTTGGGGATCCATCGAGAGAAGCTTCTTCCGGATTTCGCCGGCCAGACATTTGAAAAGTGGGCCGAAAAGACCGGGCGGATCGCCAATTCCCCCGGTTGTGAAGCGGTGCTCTTCCAGACCTGTTTCGTACAGAACAACGACCCGCAACTGGGCCAGGACACGATATCGGTTTTTGAGAAGAACAAAGTCGATCTCAAGTGCGTGAAGGGCCTGTGTTGCTGCGGAATGCCTGCATGGGAAAAAGGAGATTTGAAATCCCTGCAGGCGCAGGCAAAGCGGAATCTCACAATCCTTGCTCCTTTCGTCGAGAAAGGGGCCAAAGTAATTGTCATCAATCCCACCTGTTCGATGATGTTTCGGCGGGAGTATCCGGAACTTCTTGCTCCCGAAGACAGGGAAGTGGCCAAAAAAATTTCGCAGGCGGTCATGGACCCCAGCGAGTTTTTATGGAGCATCCGGGATGAAGCGCGTTTCAGTGTCGATTTCAAGAGCGCCCCTGAGGGCGCGGTGGCCTATCACGCTCCGTGCCATCTTCGAGCGCAGGCAATCGGATTCCGCGGCCGCGATCTCCTGCGCAAAATTCCGGGGGTGAAGCCGATCCTGGTTCAGGAATGCTGCGGCCATAACGGCACGTTTGCGATGACGGTTGAGGGCTATGAACCTTCGCGCCGGATCGGCCAGAAAGCTTTCGATGCCATGCGTGAAGGGAATGCCGCTCTCTGGTCGACCGATTGTCCTCTGGCTGCAATCCAGTTCCAGCAGCACGCCGGAGTCAAACCAATGCACCCGATGTCGATTCTGGCGCGCGCCTATCGCCAGGATGGATTCGAAAAAAGACTGTGAAGACCGAACGTGAAGGGCCTGGAGCAATATGAAAACCGTTCAAAGGAGTGAAATCCTCGATTACGCAACCTACGAGGAGAATCGCGGGATATTTCAAAAAGAAGTATTTTCCGCAAAGGCCAGGAGGAGAATCCTTCTGGGGGATTGTCTTACTTTTCTTTTTGAAAATGCTCTCACTGTCCGCTACCAGGTTCAGGAAATGATGCGAGCAGAGAAGATCGTGAGGGAAAAAGACATTCGTCACGAACTCGAAACTTATAACAGCATCCTGGGAGGGGATGGAGAATTAGGGTGTTGTTTGATGATTGAAATCGAAGATCCTCAAGAAAGAGATTTGAAGCTCCGGGAATGGATCCATCTGCCGAAGCATGTTTATGCCGAATTGCAGGATGGCGCAAAGATCTACGCACGCTTTGATCCCGCTCAAATCGGTTCCGATCGCCTCTCCTCGGTCCAATACCTCAAATTTTCTGTAAAGGGCATTGCGCCTGTCGCCCTTGGGACAGATCTGCCCGGTTGTGAGGCTAAAACACTCTTAACCGACGATCAACGAGCGGCCTTGCAGGAGGATCTTGAAGAGAAATAAAAATCACCCCAACAACCTCCAATTCCATAATTCAGAATCAATCACCTTAAAAATCTCGAGTCTCGAATTTCGAAGTTCGAATCACATCCTCGACGGTAATGTTGTCCAAGCAAGTATGACTGCCT
>JBEKKY010000413.1:0-3514 GCA_050010475.1 Acidobacteriota bacterium
CGCTGCAAATTACATCACCAGGCGCGAAGCGCCGGCAGAGAGTAGCCCCGGCCGTAAGGCCGGGGAATATCGTTAGCATAAAAATGAGCACCGAAGGTGCGGCACCTTGCATCCATACCCCAATTTCGGAATCGAGGCTTAAAGCATCTCGCTGATGGCTGAAAGCTGACTTCGACTGTGTTATGATACGGCGCGAAATTAATTGAATGAACGTTTTTTGCCGATGTAGTAAAAGGCACAGTATTTGAGGCTCTTCGGCCGAGGAGGATTTGAAACTTGTCCATGCGTTTCCGCAAACTGCTTTCTTCATTCTTCTTCGTTTGTCTCCTCTCCCCCGCTCTGGTTCTTCAAACCCAGGCCGGCCCACTGGAGACAATCCAGACGAAAATCGCACAATACCTGAAGCGACCGGGTGCTCGCTCCGCCCATTGGGGGATTCAGATCCTGGACCCGGCTGCCGACAAAGTCCTGATCGAAGTGAATCCTGATAAGACTTTTCTTCCGGCTTCTGTTCTGAAAGTAGTAACCACGTCGACCGCGCTGGAGAAGCTCGGGCCGGATTTCAGGTATCGCACAGGCGTCTATACGAATGGGACAGTTGAGGCGGACGGCACAGTCTCACAGGATGTGATTCTTATAGGGCGCGGCGATCCCAATCTTACCGACCCTTATGGCGAGCTGCTCGAGAAGCCGGCATTTCTCGAATTATCGGAGCAGCTGAAAAATGCAGGAGTCAAAAAAATCAAGGGAGACATTGTCGGAGACGACAGCTATTTTGATTCGACGAGCCACGGCAAAGGCTGGACCGCCAATGACCTCAAATCGATCTATGGCGCTCCCATTAATGCACTGAGCATAAACAACAACGTCCTTTGGATCTTTGCGCACCCGGGCAAACGCGGCAAGCCTGTCAGCATCGACACAGAGCCGCGAACTTCTTATTTCCGCATCCGGAATTTAGGGGTTACGGGCAGCCGCCAATCAAAGCGGACCATTTACGCCCGCGTGATTCCCGGAACCAAAACCATCGTAGTTTCGGGTGTTCTCCCTTCTACCAAGGATTTCAGCCACTACGTTCTCCTGGAAAGACCGGCCGAAGTGGCAGCTGCGCTGCTCAAGGAAGCCTTGGAGAGAGAGGGAATAGCGGTCTCAGGCCATGTTGCCGCATTTCACCTGGGAGACGTTTCGAAAGAGGAACGCCTCCGCTGGAATCTGCTGGCGGAACACCAGTCGCCTCCGTTGATTCGCGCACTGCAAATTATAAATAAAAAAAGCCAGAATCTGCACGCCGAGATGTTGCTGCGGACTTTGGGAGCGGAATTCAAAGGCGAGGGGACCAATGAAGCGGGCCTGGAAGTAGTTAGAGAGTTTCTGCTGGAAGCCGGCGTCGAAAGCGAAAAAATCCGCCTGAACGACGGGTGCGGCCTGTCGAGAGAGAACTTGGTCACTCCCCGATTTCAGACTTCACTGCTTCAATTCCTGTCAAAGCGCCCCTACTTCGATCTGTTTTTCAATACACTGGCGATCAGCGGAACAGACGGCACGCTACGCAACCGGCTCTCCGCAACCGAAGTCAGGGGATCCGTTCACGCCAAGACAGGCACGCTGAATGGAGTCAACACTCTTTCCGGATACATGACAACCAAATCGGGCCGCAATCTCGTGTTCAGCATTTTTGCCAACAATGTGAATGCCAGCACGCGTGTGAAAAAGACCATTGACGAGATCTGCTCTCTTTTCGTAAATCTCTACTGATGAGTATTCGAGTGCTTTTTTTTGCGTCGCTTGCAGACGTTGCCGGAATGCGGGAAACGACCGTGGATGCCGCCGCCGTCACGGACGTAAACTCGGTTTTTGATCACTTCGCCCACCGGTTTCCTGCCCTGGAAAACTACCGCTCGTCCGTACTCTTTGCTTTGAATTCGGAGTTCGCCCGCCCCCGTTCTTCCGTCCGGGATGGCGATGAAATCGCCTTCTTCCCGCCGGTCAGTGGAGGTTAATGTGTTCCGTCTGGTGCGCGAACCCATCGATATCCGAAAAATCGTCGAGAGTATCCAAAAGCCGGAGGACGGCGCCGTTGTCGTGTTCGAAGGAGTGGTGCGCGATAATTCCAATGAAAAACCGGTGCGTTTCCTTGAATACGATGCCTATGAATCCATGGCTTTGAGCAAGATCGAGGAGATCGGCTCCCGCGCGAAGAGCGAATTTGAGATCCGGGATGTCGCAATCGTGCACCGGCTGGGGCACATGGAGGTCGGTGAATGCAGTACGGCAATCGTCGTGGCCTCCGCCCATCGCGGTCCCGCATTCGACGCATGCCGGTTCGCGATCGACACGATCAAAAAAATCGTTCCGATCTGGAAAAAGGAATTTTACCAAGACGGCGAAGTCTGGATCGAAGGTGCGCACTAATTGACGATTTCAGATTGACGATTGACGATTGAAAAACTACCGCAGATCCAATCGTCAATCGTCAATCGTCAATTACAACTCATGACTCCTGACTCCTCCCTTCTAACGCGAACAAAATTCTCGTACAGCCCCGAATAACGGTCTGAGCCCTAACCATCCGATTAAAAATTGTTTGACAAAACTTTCAGAGCGCAAATAGCGTGGCTCTTGTAGTGCTTCACACGGGATCGAGAGGCCGGGCGGCAAATTTCCAGACTGAATTCTGATGCGAGCGGGCTGGAGAGCTCCGAAAACAACCAGCTTGGGATTGGCGAAGCTCTGTCCCGGGCGGCATGTCGTGGGGCAGCGGATGACCATTTGCCGGGGCTTCTCTCAGAAAATCATTTGTGCGACGGCGAGCATCTTCGTAGTGACGGTTAGCTTTGCCTTCATTTGGGCGAGGATGTTTTGGGGCAGACACAACATCTTTCCAACGACGGAGAGCATCATGTTTGAAAACGAAAAGATGCTTTCCGTCATGCAAAAGATCCTCTCCGCGAAGGGAAAGATGCTTTCCGCGACCCAAAAGATCCTCGTCGCAAAAGAAAAGACCTTTTCCATCAGGCAAAAGATCCTCACCGCGAAGGAAAAGATCTCTTCCGTCAAGGAGACCATTTTTTGCATTCCCGACAGCGCCTTCTTCGTGATCGACAACATCTTTTCCGTCACAAACACGATGCTCGGCGAAGGCCAAAGATCTTTTCGATGATCCCGTAAATCTTTTCGAAAGGGGAAAAGATCTTTTCAATGGCGGAGAGCAGGCTCTTCGATCCAAAGAAAATCTTTTGCGGCGGGTAGAGCTTCATTTCCGTCACGGAGAGCATTTTCTGCAGGACGGAAAAAATCTTCTCGAAGGCGGACTAGATATTTTCCGCCGTGGACAAGAGTTTCTGCGCGACGAACAAGATCTTTTCCGTCTCGCAGAAAACGGCCGGCGCCGCGCCGGCCATCTTTGTTGCAAGCACAACCATTAATTGAAACCAACAACTTACTATAAGGAGGATACGATTATGTCTCCGCACGTCCGAATTGCGGATCGGCTGACGACCCAGTCCACCAAACA
>JBEKKY010000414.1:0-3499 GCA_050010475.1 Acidobacteriota bacterium
GTCGGGCTTTCCGGTGGCTCCACCCAAACCGGCAGGGGTTCATATCCGTTTTCTTCGAAAGTTGTGTTGTAGATTGCAACCTTTCCCTGTGGAAGATAAGGCGCTTTGGAGAATCGTGTACTGAGCCTGCTGAATATTTTGGAGTACTTCCCATATTCCATGGGCTTCGACTGAAAGACAATACCCGTCGGCTTTGCTCTTAATTCCTCCATCGTCAGGTTCAATGGCTTGAGCTGGTCGTTCATGCATTCGGTGATACTGCCATTCCAGAAGTCCTTGCCGTAGCCCATCCTGACGCCCAGGTCGATCCAGAATTCGTAATCGGATTTGTAGTTTTCGAGCGGCTCAATCACCTTGTTGCGAGCCATAATCCAGTTGCCGCTGAATTCAAATGGATGGTCTGTTTCGTACATTGTCGCAACCGGGACCACGACGTCGGCATAATTCATTTCAGCCGTACGCATCACGTCGACGACTACATAGAAATCTAGCTTTTTCAGAGCTTCGAGGACATTCTTGACCCCGCGGGTGCTCACCGACGGTTGTGTGCCGGGGGCGATAATCGTTCGTACAGGATAAGGCTTGCCTGTGAGTATGCTGTCAAAGATCCTGTAGTACGCGGATGAGGTGCCCTCCGCTCCGGGCTGAAATGCCTTTGGGAACTCCGGTCCGACGAGTTTGTCCACCCATTCCTGAGTGTATCGCTCGCGCAAATGAACGCTTTTGGGCATCGGCATTCCCGAACCGCCCGGGAAAATGTCGCCTCCGGGTTTGTCGAGATTTCCTGTGATTGCCATCAGGATGGCGATGGCGCGAACAGCGCTATTGGAGGATGGGGTATGTTCAAGCCCGTTCCCATGATCGATGCAGGCCGGTTTTGTCTTCGCATAGGTTCGAGCAAGATCAATGATCTGATCGGCGGGGATGCCGGTGATCGGCCCGGCCCATTCAGGTGTGTACTTGACGATGTGCTTTTCGAGCTTTTCAAAACCGTAAGTCCACTGGGCGACAAACTGGGAATCGTAAAGCTTCTCGTTGATAACGACATTGAGCATTGCCAATGCCAAAGCGGCATCGGTTCCCGGCCTTATCGGAATCCAGGTATCGGAAATGGCAACGTCCGGCTCCATCGTGGGCTTGATGCAGATGATCTTTGTCCCGCTGTCCTTTGCATCCAGGATCTGCTTAAGATTGCCTCTGGTGCTTCCAGAATAGATCGGTTGCTTGCCCCAGATCAGGAGAAGCCGGGTGTTGGGGATATCTGGAACCGGAGCCGCGCCCAACGTGTAGGTAAAGGAAAAGGCTTTTTGCATTGCGCAGATACCGCTGTGGCCATAGTTCGGGCTGCCGTGCGCCATCAGAAATCTGTATAAGAACTCGCTGTAGGACCGGCGTGCCGGAGAAAGGATTGCCAGCGATTCCGCCCCGTATTTCTGTTTTTGCTCCTTGAGCCTGGCGGCAATCAGGTCCAGCGCCTGGTTCCAGGATATGCGCTCAAATTTCCCTTCGCCTTTTTTCCCAACTCGCCTTAGTGGATACTTAAGCCGTTGGGGAGAATATACCCACTGCGGCGCTGCATGCGCTTTGGCGCAGATCCTGCCGCCATTCAGAGGAGATTCCCGCATCCCTTCGACCCTGGTGAACCGGCCGTCTTTTACATACGCATAAATGCCGCATCCTAGGCCGGGGCCGCACATGGCACAAAAGGTCGGAATCACATTCTCACCGGGAGCCGCAGATTTCACCGCAGTCAGCCAATCTGTTGCGTTCTTATCCAATATCATTCCCGCTCCCATCGTGCCGGCAGCCTTAAGAACTGTACGCCTTGAAACCAGAATTCTGTCGCATCCCTTATCCACACTCCCTCCCTGCCGGAATATGGCCGTTTTCTAGGCATGAAAGCTCTGGGGGCGAGCATACCACAGCTTTTGGTGGCCGGTTCTGCCTATGTGATGCAGATAGAGACGGTCAAGACAGCTTACCGAAAGAGATACCTGGTGGTGGATAATATCAGCGATGTTGGGCATCTTGGGACTTCCTTGGTCGTATAATCCCTCGATGGTACACCAGTCGGGGTTCGCCGGTTCGACAATCGGTCCCAACATCATATCCGCACCGTGCTATTTCTTGGTTTGAGGCGAAGCTTCCCTGGCAGCCAGTGAGCGGTGTCCCGCGGCAATATTGGATACCGGTCACTGGAACAGGCGCGCCCATAGCTCTTACGAAAAGCTTCGCACGGCAATGAGAGATACCACTGAAATAAATGCCCAGAGAACGATTCCCTGAGCTATTGGTCTGATTCCAACACTCTTTAATGCCTCCCGAGAGAGCCCAGCACCTATAAGGAACAGAGTTATCGTAAGGCCCGTTTTTGCTATGCGTACTATGGCACCGTAAGCTGGCTTTAGGCCGGATACAACGCTGGTCATGACCGAGGCCGCAATGAAGGCAAAGATGAAGACGGGAACTGTTGCCTTTGCTGACTTGGACCTTGAGATTAGTGCAGCAAAAAAGGAAAGAGGAAGAATCCAGAGGGCCCGTGTCAATTTTACGGTTGTAGCAACCTTCAGCGCTTCGTTACCGTAGCGGACTGCCGCTCCTACTACCGAGCTGGTGTCGTGAATGGCAATCGCAGACCACAAACCGAATTGATGTTGGCTCAGTCCCAGGTAGTGTCCTGCGGGCGGGAAAAGGAAGAGCCCCACGGAGTTAAGGATAAATATTGTCCCCAGGGATACAGATATTTCCTCTTCATTTGCATTGATGATCGGAGCAATGGCCGCGATGGCACTGCCCCCGCATATTGCAGTTCCGGAAGAAATGAGCTGCGAGGTCTTCTCATTCACTGTCAGCCATTTTCCAAGAATGTAACCTACCCCGAGCGTGCCGAAAATCGAGACAACTGTAAAAAGCACTCCGGTCCTTCCTGCGGTGACTACTTCACCGAAATTCATCCCGAAGCCCAGGCCCACAACGGAAATTTGCAGCAAATATTTCGTTATCTTGCTGTTGTATCTCTTAAATGGATGGCCGATAACTAGCGCCAGAATGATTCCTAATGCAAGGGCAACCGGCGGGGAAGCATATGGCGTGCAGCACCAAATAAGACAAAGAAGGAAAACTCCTTCAGAAACTCCTCTTCTTCTGATCATAAAATCCAAACACTGAGTAGTCGTTTCTCATAATAACCGAGGTGATGTTAACATAGCGACCAACGCAACTGAAGCAGCGACCAAGCAGTTTTGGGAATCTACTTGATGAAGAGAATCGTTATCTGGATTGCCGTTAAACCGGAGCAGTTTGTGAAGGTCCTCAAGACCTTTGACCTCCCTGATGGGATCTCACCGGCGAGCTGGGCGAGCCCGGATGTCGATCCTTTTAGGATACCGCGAGCATTGGATTGAATAAAATGAAGTGATCTTGATCTTGTCTGGTAAGCAAACTGGGTCTTCCTCCGGGAACTTAACAGCCGTTTTGTTTGCTGCTCTATCCGGCTGAT
>JBEKKY010000415.1:0-3498 GCA_050010475.1 Acidobacteriota bacterium
GTCGCATGTTCATATATGCTGAAAAAGAGCCGGCGAGACGCCGGCGCTCCCGCCAGCGGAAAGCCGAAGTTAAAAAGTCCAGTTTGAATGGGTGGCAATGGATCTGCTGACTTTCTCGTACAGCCAATTCTCGAGATCCTTTGCCAGATAAAACTTGGGAGTCAGAAGGTCCGCTTCGTTTGAGATCAATCCTTCCTGTTCTGCCGCGCGCGCAACATCAGTGTGAGGATAAATTCGAATCCCGACACTCAGCTTTAAAGCATCGAGTTTCAGTGACTCTGCGAATGCAAGGCTCTCTTCCACGGATTCTTGGGTCTCGCCCGGTCCTCCGAGAAGGAGGAATCCCATCCTGCGGATGTTGTGGCGGCGAAGCAGATCGCAGCTGCGGCGCACATCGTCCAGTGAAAACTGCTTATTCATGCGGTGAAGCATGCGGATCTCGCCGCTCTCAAAGCCGACGCTGGCCTCTTTACAGCCGGCCTCGGCGAGCATCTGGACCAGCCTTTCATCCAGTCCTCCGGGGAACAGGATGCACCTCCAGGAAATATCCAGGCCGGTTGCAATGATTTTTTCGCAGAGATGGGCAGCATAAGATGGAGGGAGATTGAAGGTATTATCTACGAAGTAAAAATTGCGGAATCCTTCTTCCACCCAGCGGGCCATCCATGCGACGATCAATTCCGGAGAGCGCCAGCGCACCAGTTGCCCTTCAATGGTAGGGGTAGAGCAGTAGCTGCATGAAAATGGACAGCCACGCCTGGTTTGGACGGGAACCGGCGCATCCTTGGCGCCTGTGAGCGAATGTGCGATCAGGGATGGATTCGGCAAGGGAAAAAGGTCCAGTTGCTTTGAAAAAACACGCCTCACCGGCGCATTTTTGCCCCTCTGGTAAACCCCGGGCAATTCGCTCACCGGCTCGCCCGATTGCAGACAACGCAGCAGTTCAGGAAAAATGGTCTCGCCCTCTCCTTGTATGCCCATTTCCACATCGAGATATTGCAGGATGGGCCGCGGAAGGATACTGAATCCTGCACCGCCCAAAACGATCGGAGCGTCGCTGGATTGCCTGCACCAAGCGATGGCCTCCCGTGCCTGGTCCAGCAGAAAGCGTGGATTTCGCATCTTCTGGTCGTCGATATTTCTTACCGACAGTCCGATTACTTCGGGACGAAATTCTTCGATCGCTTCTGAAACAGCCGTTTGGGGCGACTTCGTGACCATCAGATCCAAGAGGCGGGTTTCATGTCCGGCATGTTCGGTGGCCGCAGCCACGCAGGCCAATCCCAGCGCAGGAACGCGAATATCGACATCTTCCCGATTGCCGGATATTAAAAGCACCCGCATTTTACTGCCTCTTCTTTCCCGTACTCTCCAGAATCGCGCATAGCCGTTCGATCAGAGGCCATTGGGTTCCTTTCAGCTTCCTTTTGGCTTCGGGCAGCGGGAAAAATTGTCCCCGGTCCATTTCCGGAAAGCTTTGTTTTTGCCCCGAATGCGGCGGCCACTCCATTTCAAAAGTATTGCTGCGGATGGGCTGCGATTCATCGTAGTCCCCTTCATAGGCCCAGGCATGAACTATTTTCCCGCCTTTTTGGCGGATGGAGCCCAACTCCAGATAATTCCCGCTCGGTTTAATTGCAGTCTCCTCTTCGAACTCACGAATCGCAGCATTCAGAAACGACTCGCCACCGGATGCTTCGCCTTTCGGGATTGTCCAATGTCCGTCATCCTTGTTCCGAAAAAGAGGCCCGCCCGGATGAGCCAGAAAGACTTGAAGAATTCCGTCGTTGAAGCGATACATCAACAGGCCTGCACTGATTTTAGGTGGCATAGCTTCACTTTATCATCGAATCCGCGGGATGCAAGATACCGGAGCAAAATCGGGTTTGGGTAGGGAATCTGGGGATGCTCCCCTTTTCGCCAGTTCAGTTTTTCTATACAGAGCGTCATAAATGAATGTCGTGAAGCAGAGGCCCGAAGACCCGCCGCTGGAATTTCTGCATTTTGAAATGAGGCCCGAAGGGCCGGCAGTGGCTAGGCCCGGCCGTCAGGCCGGGATAAAGGGTATAACAAGAAACCGAGCGCCGAAGGCGCGGCACGAATTTTCAGAGATTTCCTTGACCAATTTTGATCGTACCCAATTAGATAGATATGTCCGGAAAATATCTATCTGTATATCTGCACATAATCTGGAGCACAAAAAATCGTAGAAACCTCATTGACCCGGAATGGCGGAATCGTTTTTACGCCTACATGGGTTCGATTGCCCGTTTCAAAAATGCAGGTTTGATCGAGATCAATAGCCACCCGGATCACGTTCATTCGTATATTGCCTTTCCGTCAACAATATCGATTGCCGATCTGGTCAATGCATTAAAGGCGAATTCAACACGATGGATTCGCCAGACTTTTCCAAACAGGCGATTCTTTGCATGGCAGGAAGGATACGCGGCATTCAGTGTGAGCCGGTCCGAGGAGAATGCGGTTGTTAATTATATCCGAATTCAGGAGGAGCACCATAGACGACAGGATTTTCGGGCAGAACTCTTGGATCTCCTCGGCAGGCATTCAGTTGAATATGATCCAAGATATGTTTTTGACTGAGTGTCGCGCCTTCGGCGCTCGTCTTATATTCTGATCCCTTTCCCGGCCTCACGGCCGGGCCTAGCCACTGCCGGCCCTTCGGGCATGATCCCGACGCAAGTATATAAACTCCAGCGGGCGGCTTCGGGCCTGATCCCGACGCAAGTATATAAACTTCAGCGGGCGGCTTCGGCCTGATCCCGACGCAAGTATATAAACTCCAGCGGGCGGCTTCGGGCCTGATCCCGACGCAAGTATACAAACTCCAGCGGGCGGCTTCGGGCCTGATCCCGACGCAAGCATATAAACTCCAGCGGGCGGGTCTCCAGAGCCCCCCGGCGCGAAGGGCCGCTCATCGTCCATGGTCGGTGAAGGAGTGAGACAGTGTGCGCCTTCCGGTTCTTGACATTGCAGAACGCGATGTCAAAGCGTTTGCATCTTCTTTGGAAAGCTGAAACAGTCAGGTTAATAGAACCGCTCTATCCGCTTCGCTCCGTTCGCGGCTCTGTTAAAAGATTTTATCCTGCCCTGAAGGTTGATAGTCATAATCCCGGTTTCAACAGACTCGATTATACTCCTGTGCAGCAAATCAAGTTGATCGAAGGCAGCTTCTTTTTCGGCTAAGAGCGTCCTCACCCTTCTTTCCTGCTCAACCACAAAGCTCGCAAGGAGTCCTACAATGTAGAAAGACAGCAGGTGGATGAATATTCTCGAAAATACATATCCCGCACCCATGTCATAGTCATGAACGGCCAGGGCGTTTATGGGGTGGATAACCCGGTAATATTCCAGATCCAACAATGAACCGTATAGAATGCCTGAGGCAGAGGCGATTATGAGTCCACCCCGCTTTTCCAAGAACAAGACCGAGTATATGATGACCAAAGGATAGAAAACCGAGTATATACTGCTAAT
>JBEKKY010000416.1:0-3490 GCA_050010475.1 Acidobacteriota bacterium
TCCGTCAGAATTTCCCGGCCAACATCCTGCGCATCAACCTTGGCGACCTGCAGACCCGTCTCGAACAGGTACGCTGGGTCAAGAACGTGGAAATACGGCGCGTCCTTCCTTCGGATCTCGTCATTTACATTCAAGAGCGCACTCCGTCGGCCATTATCGAATTCCGCAGCGAGCTGATGCTTGCGGATCAGGATGGAATAATGCTCGACCGTTATGATCCGAAATACGGCAAGCTGGATGTTCCCGTATTTAAGGGAGTGCTGGGTGAAGATGCCGAAAGCTACAGGCTCTATCAGGAGGAGAACTCCGCGCGCATCCGCCAGGGTCTGCAGATGCTCTCGGAGATCGAGTCGGGATCGCCGCAGGGAACCAGGAAGATTTCAGAAGTAGATATTTCTGACCGGGAGAATCTGAAAATTCTGCTGGTGAACGACACTGCGGAAGTGTATCTGGGAGAGAAGGACTACCTAAAGCGCTTCCGCAAGCTGATGGACAATATGAAGCAATACCAGGAACTGAAGAACCAGTATACGGAAATTGAATTCATCGATCTGCGCTTTGACGATAACATCATCTATCTCCCGAGACGTGCGAGCGCAGAACATAAAGCCAAGACGTAGGCCTTAGAGGTATCGACGTGAAAAAAGACCGGATTATATGTGGACTCGACGTTGGGACGACAAAGATCTGCTTGATGATCGCGCGCGCTCATCGCGACGGCAGCCTGGAATTGCTCAGCACAGGTTACGCCGACTCCAGCGGCCTGAAGAAAGGAGTGGTCGTCGATCTGGAAGAAGCGGCCGCTTCCATACAAAAGGCACGGGATGAGGCCGAACTGAAATCCAACATTTCGGTGGATTGGGTGACGATCAGCGCCGCAGGAGATCATTTTCAGGGCTTTAACTCGCACGGCGCAATCACGATCGAAGGAAGTCACCAGGAGGTCACAGCCGACAATATGACGGCGGTAATACGAGCGGCCCAATCGGTTCCCATTCCGCCGGATCGGGAAGTGATCCACATTCTGCCGCAGGAGTTTTTTCTGGACGATCAGGGCGGCATTCAAAATCCGGTAGGGCTCTACGGCTCGCGATTGGACGTCAATATCCACGTGGTCACCTGTCAGAGCGCTCTCAACCAAAACCTGATCAATGCCGTCAACCGCGCACAGATGCGTGTAAAAAAAGTGGTCCTGGGACAGCTTGCCAGCGCCGAAGCCGTCCTCACGAAAGATGAACGCGAACTCGGAACGGCACTCATAGATATCGGGGGGGGAACCACCGATATCGCCATCTTTGTCAGGAATGCCGTTCAGTTCACAAAGGTTCTACCGGTGGGAGGAGCGCATTTCAGCCGTGATCTTGCTATCGGGCTACAGACTCCGATGGAACATGCGGAGCGCATAAAAAAAGATCTTGGGACTGTTCTGATCGAAAGGATTCGGGAGGGTGAAACTGCAGAGGTCCCTGGCATGGGCACCCGCCCCGCCCGCCCTGTCCCGAGGACAGCTGTTTGTGAAATCCTGCGGGACAGGGCGGTCGAATTGTTGGAACTCGTTAAAGATCAGATATGGAAAGCCGTCCAGAACGAGCGGTTGATTGCCGGAGCGGTCATCACGGGCGGCGGAAGCATGCTCGACGGCATGGTGGAGCTTGCCGAAGAGACCTTGGGCATGCCCGTTCGGCAGGGGCTACCCATGGGGGTTCGAGGCTTGACCCAGGAGCTATCGCATCCGGTTTACGCCACTGCCATCGGACTTGCCCTTTGCGCGGCGCAGGAAGCGGGGTTACGCAATAAAAGCAGGCAAAAGGCAAGCAGTTCCCCATGGCCGTTCAGCAGGATTCTGCAATGGGCTGGAAATTAGATACAGAATCTCGATTCTGTATCGATATATTACTATGAGGATTGAAGGAGGATTAATGCAAACGGAGAAACTGCGGTTTGAAGAGGAGCCGGCGAAATTCAGATTTGAAGAGGATCGGCAGCCTCCTGCAAAAATAAAGGTTGTCGGGATCGGCGGTGCCGGCGGGAATGCGGTCAACCGCATGATTCAGGCCAAAATAGGAGGGGTGGAATTTGTCGCAGCCAATACCGATATCCAGGCTCTCCGGAATTCCATTGCTCCGATTAAACTGCAGATCGGCTGCAAGCTTACCAACGGGCTTGGTTGCGGCGCGGTACCCGAGAGAGGCAGGCAGGCGGCGCTCGAAGATACGGAGCGGATCATCGAGTTGCTGGACGGGGCGGATATGGTATTTGTCACGGCAGGAATGGGCGGAGGGACCGGGACCGGCGCAGCGCCGATCATGGCAAGCCTCGCAAACGAATTGGGCGCCCTGACCGTCGGAGTCGTCACAAAGCCCTTCAACTTTGAAGGCAAGAAGCGCCAGCTGCACGCGGAGGAGGGGATTCACGAGCTGAAGGATGTTGTCGACACTCTGATCACGATTCCAAACGAAAGACTGCTGGCCGCGATGGGACCGGAAGCCTTACTGGAAGAATCCTTCCGCTATGCCGACGATGTGCTGTGCCAGGCCGTCCAGGGAATTTCGGATATTATAACAATGCCCGGAATCGTGAATGTCGATTTTGCCGACGTGCGCACGATTATGGCTGGCAAAGGAATGGCTTTAATGGGGACCGGAATGGCAGAAGGACAGAACCGGGCCGTTGAAGCCGCTCAGCGGGCCATTTCCAGTCCGCTGCTGGAGGAGACCTCAATTCGCGGGGCAAAGGGTATCCTGATCAACATCACAGCAGCGCGCGACAGTCTTCGACTGCACGAGGTGGATGCCGCGGCCAAGGTCATTGAGGAGATCGCGGGCGCAGAAGATACGATTTTCGGGGCCGTATATGACGAAAAAATGGGCGATCGCATCAAAATAACCGTGATCGCGACGGGATTTAATCAGAACGGAAACGAGCGGACGAAGGGAGCAGGCGAACACATTCGCGCGAGCAATGTGATCCCCCTCACGTTGACAGAAGCGAACAAGTCGATTGATTTCCAGCTGGCATCCATCAGAGAAAATCTGGATGAGCCTGCTTTCAGGCGCCGCCGCGCGGAGTAAACGGGAGCGCCGGCGTCCCGCCGGCTCTTTTGCAGTGTCTGGGAAGCTATCCTCTTCTATGCACACCGTAAAAGAGCTGGCAAGACGCCGACGCTCTGGGCCAAAGCTAGACTACTTCACTCTCTTTGCAGTCATTTCCTGTGGAGGGCCGCCAGGACCACGGCCGCCGCCCATTCCACCACCGCCGCCACCTGGACCGCCCATACCGCCGCCGGGAGGCGCCTGGAATTCACGCGTGAATTTGAACTCGTCTCCGGAAACTTTCCCTTTATACGTTATTTTCATCTCGTTGCCGCCCATGTTGCGCACAACAACGAAGGAAATATTGTCTCCATCGACCTTGCCTTCGGTGATTTCAGCGGGTTCACCTTGAGCGCCTTGCATCGTTCCGGTCAGTTTTGCCCCGTCCACCTTGAAAG
>JBEKKY010000417.1:0-3895 GCA_050010475.1 Acidobacteriota bacterium
GGTGATCTGCAATCGCCTTGGAATCATGAAGCCGTACCTGGTGGTTGCCAGTCTGTTAGGTGCGGCAGGTACTTTCTGGTCCTGGCAATTGCCGGTTGGTCCGGCGATTGTTGTTGCCCTGATATCGGCAGGTTTCTTGCAGAGTGCCATCCTGCCGCTGATCCTCTCATTCCCCGTACTGTTGCCCGAAATTGGACCTGTGTATGCCGGCAGTGCAGGCGGCATCATCTCCACCCTGCAGGTGCTAGGCGGTGTAGCGCTCCCGATCATCACGCCGCTTGCGGGCTCAAACCCTACTGTTCTTTTCAGCTTGGCCGCCTTATGCTTTGCCCTGATCCTTATACCGGCATTGTTCCTGCCTGAGCTTGGATCCAAGGCACTGGCATCAAGAGCCATCCGTATTGCAGTGACTTCACAGTAGCAATTAGATCATGACTGAATAGTTGACAAAGACAAATTAAAACGGCTAGATTTCCGGCTGGCAACATACGGGGACTGCCACTGAAATCCCTTCATTCGGGTTTGTTTAAGGCAAGTCGAATGCCTGGAGAAGTCCCCGTTTTTTCAATGGCCGTTCTTCGGCGGAAAACTTACATGAGAATTATTGGTGAATTGAATCAATTAACCCGCATTGTTCGAATCCTGGCTTTTTGCGCATGCCTGGCAGCTGTTTCGCCACTGAGCTATGCACAGGATGATAAAAAGCCGGCTGCAGCGGCGGAGGACGGCAAACAAATTACTCTTGAACCTGTGACGGTCACGGTTACGGTAACTGCCGAAAAAGAGTCTGAACCGGTACTGACAATTCCCCTGAGCGTTACCGCAGTCACGCTGGACAACCTGACAGATGCGGATATTCAGGCGGTGAAGCAGGCCGCCGTGTTCGCGCCCAACACGTTCATCAACGAGTTCACGGCAAGGGCAGTGAGCAATCCATATTTCAGGGGCATCGGAGGGAGTCCGACCAACCCTGGGGTAAGCACCGTAATCGACGGAGTCCCTCAACTCAACAGCTATTCGTCAAATATTGAACTCGTCGATGTCGGCCAGATCGAATTCGTGCGCGGACCCGAGGGCGCCTTATATGGACGCAACACAGCCGGCGGTTTGATCAATATTACGAGCCGTTCTCTTTCCAATACTTGGACTGCACAGGGTCAAACTGATTTTGGGAATTATGATCTCCGAGACCTGCGCGCCTCTGTTTCCAGCCCCCTTCTGAAGGACCGATTCGGCATAAGCCTGGCCGGCGGCTATTCCGCGCGGGACGGTTATGCGGTGAATGATTATACGGGCCGCGATGTGGACAGCCGGGAGGCGGGATTCGGAAAAGCCCAGCTGTTCTTCAAACTCAACGATCGGGTGAATCTTCGGCTCATTTTTTCGGGCGAGCACGATAATGACGGCGATTATGCACTGGGCGACCTCGGCTATATCCGGACGCATCCGAATCACGTGGACCGTGACTTTGTTGGCTACAATCTTCGAAGTGTCGGCTCCGCCATCCTCGTTGCCGATTATCATGGAAGCTCCATAGACTTCTCTTCGATTTCGGGAGGCGTATGGTGGAAGAACCACGGCCTTACGGATTTGGACTATCAGGTCGCGACGGCGGCAAACTTCGGTCTGTATGCGATTCGGGATGATGCGGAACAACAGCATCAGTTCACGCAGGAATTCCGTTTTGCTTCCTCGAAAGACAGGCCGCTCAATCTGAACGATGCCGTGAAATTGGACTGGCAGGCGGGACTGTTTGTTTTTAACCAGGATTATCAGCAGAACACTACCAATCGCATCACGTTCGGTTTCTATCCCACGAGTGTGGGCACAACCGCCGCCGACCTTGGTGATTCTGGAATGGGCATCTATGGGCAGGCAAGGTTCACTGCGTGGAAGAGGCTGAACTTTACGGCAGGTTTGCGCTTCGATTATGAGGACAAGACCGCCGATCTCAGATCATCCAGCGGTCCTTCGACCAGCCCCAGCAACAACTACTCCGAGGTTTCACCGCAGTTCAGCGTGGCCTATCGATTCACGCCGAACCAGATGGCTTATGTCTTCGCCTCTCGCGGATATAAGGCGGGTGGATTCAATCCCGCGCCCGCCGGCGTTGCTGCGCCGGTCGGGACGGAATCATACGGAGCTGAGCGCACGTGGAACTATGAATTAGGACACAAGGCAAAGTGGCTGGGGGACAAGCTGGAAACAACGGTCGCGTTCTTTTACATAGACTGGCAGAACCTGCAGCTGAACCAGCAGATTCCGTTCAGCGGCGGAGATTACTACATTGGGAATGCAGGCGCCGCTTACAGCAGAGGCTTGGAAGTGGAAACCAGGTATCGTCCCTTTTCCTGGTGGGAATTGTTCGGCATGGTGGGGTATACGCATGCGCGATTCCTCAGCGGCAGCCAGGCCCAGAATGCGAATCTGGGCGTGAACCAGGCGATCGGCGGAAACACTCTTCCCTACACGCCGATCTTCGATGCCAACATGGGCACGCAGGTTTCCTGGGCTCTGAACCGCTATGCTCGGCTTTACTTCCGTGTTCAGATTTCCCGGTATGGCGATTTCCAGTATGACGCGTCGAACGCGATGGGCCAGCCGAGTTATCAATTGGTCAACTTCCGCGGCGGCGTGCGGACGAAACATTGGTTCGCGGAAGGATGGGCGGATAACGCCTTCAATGTGCATTATGTGCCTATCGCCATTCCGTATGCTCAGCTGGGCGCGCCGTCCGGGTACATCGGCGAAAGCGGCGCCCCGGTGACCTACGGAGCACGGGCCGGAATCAACTTTTAGAGCGAGGCTGTCAGGAGATTTCAAAATGCTTTGCAGGTACCGGTTGGACGGTGAAGAGATCGACTCCTTGGAACTAAAAGTCCTCCTCATCACCAAAGGCATTAATGTTGCTGCTGAGGTCTACGATTACTATGGAAGTTCGCAGCGCATTTCGCGAAGTCCGCTGGAATGCAACTGCCTTGTTTTGCCCGACAATGTGGTTGTTCACATGACGGATGTCGGCCCTGCGTCCCCCTTTCGTTTGGGAATCGCGGCGAATGGAAACGCGAGTCTGTCGTTTGAGGGCACTCCGGTGACGGAGGTGTCTTTCCCGCCCAAAACGGATTTTTATCGCCAGCGCACATCTACCGGCAGGCCATTCCTCGGGATGGCCGTGTTACAGGGGTTGGATGTATTGTCGTTTCCGTATCTCTGGCCTTGCACCTATGCGCGGGCCGGTCAAGCATGCCAGTTTTGCCATTGCGGCGGCTTTAGCGAACAGCTTGCGCTGGAGGGCAAGCCGGAACCTTCCTTCCCGACGGCGCAGGATATAGCAGAGGTCGTCGATTATGCCTCCAAAACCGAGAAGCTGACAAAATACATCCAGATCACCGGCGGTTCTCTCGCGGGGCCGGAGGCAGAATGCCGCCTGGCGGAGGAAACGCTGTTGGCGATCAACAGCATTGCGGGTTTCGAGAATATTCCAAGCGAGATTTCGGTCTTCACGTCACCTCCCGCTGATCCGGCTTTAACTGATCAGCTCTTTGAAGCCGGCGCAGATCGAGTGGCGTGCGGCATCGAAATATGGGACGAGGATTTGGCGAAGCGCATTTGCCCCGGCAAAGCGCAATCCGAAATCCGCGAACGGCTCCTCAAGACGCTCCAATATATCGCCGATAAACATGGGCCAAACAAAGCCTGCAGTGGTTTTGTGGTCGGACTTGAGCCGGTTGAGAGTTTTCTGGCAGGCGCTGAATTTTTCGCATGCCGCGGTATTATTCCAATCGTCTCAATTTGGATGCCGCACGGCAGGCCGGTCTTGGGCAAGCTCGAAGCGCCAGGACTGGACTATTATCGGCGGGCGCGCGATGGGATCGCTGAAATTTTTTACAAATAC
>JBEKKY010000418.1:0-6101 GCA_050010475.1 Acidobacteriota bacterium
ATGGCCTCCGAAGCAAGATCGTAATATCTTTTATTGCCTCCTATCGGGATACCACTCGCGCAATGCCCAAAGCGTCTTTATTTTGATAATTTCAGAATCTTCATTTTGGCTTTCACGATTTAATACATTCCAAAGACTTACGTAGAAATTCTTGGATTCATGAGCAAAACCGCCACGCTCAAGTGCCAACGCTATATCCCTTGTTGATTTCTTTTTTTTGACCATTCGCAAATACTTTTTAGCGGCCTCAGCCGTGCTCATTTTGAAAAATGCATCATCTGGCAGGTTTTCAGTCTGTCCGTTCCATGATGGTAGTTCCGGTGGAGGGGGGATGAAAGGTGCCCCCGATAAGGTTGCTGGAGGCGCAGAGACCGATGGAATGATCGACACGTCGGCATATCCCAAAATACGCTTGACGGCGGAAATTGCCGTTTCTAATTCCGCACATTTACATTTGGCTTTATGTTCGGCCAACTTAGCCTCCAGGTCTGCCAAAACAAGCTTGTAGTCTATGGGGCTCTCGGGTTCCATCTTGCTTTCTCCTATGTTGAATGCTAAAATGAAAATGGCTTTGAGAAGTTTGGGAGCGGGTTTCCCCGCCCCCGTCGCCCTTTTTAGGGGCGTGATCATCTTCTCATCGTGCAACCTTTCTAGGGCTTCGGATCAGTTCCGACCAAGATCCAGATCCGAAGCCCTAAACCTACCTTATTATAATTACCTTAAAGCCGAAAACCTTGCAAGGGAAATCTTCATCGCCCCATTAACACATGCAATTATCTTACGTGATAGATCTTTTCCCTTGACAAATATGCTTGAGCATTTTAGTATTAATGTATTGCTAATGGAGATTGTATATGAAATGCCAAGCATGCGGAACGGAAACAAAAAAGTTCGGGAAAGACAGAAATGGGCACCAGCGATATCAGTGCCTTTCTTGCAAAAAAACCTTTGTTGAAGCCTATGAGAGGCCGCTTGGCGAAATGCGATTACCATTGGAAAAAGCTCTTTTTGTTATCAAACTTCTTGTAGAAGGCTGTTCGATCCGCAGCGCTGAAAGAATCACTGGCGTGGAGAAACGGACTATTCTGTCTTTATTGGCGCTCGTAGGAGAACGGTGTGAAGGGTTGATGATGAATCGCATTCAGGGACTCACAGTGAAAAATGTGCAATGCGACGAACTGTGGGGCTATGTTGGGATGAAAGAAAAAACGAAGACGCACAAGGCTCTGACAAGCGGCAGAATCGGGGATGCCTACTGCTTCGTGGCTATGGAGCGCAATACAAAGCTGATCCTTGCTTGGCATCTTGGCCGACGCACTGCGACCGATACGGTTGATTTTACTGAGAAATTGCGTCATGCCACGAAGGGAAATTTCCAAATCAGCACAGATGGATTTCAGGCATACGCCGAAGCGATCTCATACAGCCTTGGCGCACAGCATGTTGATTTCGCACAGATCATAAAAAGCTATGCGAACAATCCCGAGAATGAAACGCGTTATTCACCGAGCCTTTGCACGGGCTGCAGTAAGGTTTCCGTTTACGGGAATCCTGATCTTTCGAAGGCATCCACCAGTCACATTGAGCGCCAGAATTTGACGATCCGCATGGGCATGCGCCGAATGACGCGACTCACGAATGCCTTTTCAAAAAAGTGGACGAATCTGAAATCTGCCTATGCGCTTCACTTTGCCTTTTACAATTTTTGCCGGATTCACGCAACCTTGAGGGTCACCCCTGCCATGGAAGCAGGGATTGCAGATCATGTGTGGACAATTCAAGAATTGCTAGCAATTTAATAAGGATTCATGCAATCATTTATCTATGCCGGATCACGAACAATTTACGATTAAATTCAGTGGCGAACTCCTAGAAGCCGGATTAATGGATGTTCGAGAATTGGCCCCAGCCCTTCTTGCGCTTGGGGATTTGCTTCAGGAATCCAACAGGATACTTAATGGCGACCGAGCGCACGTTTCCGTTCAAGTACGAAGCGAGTTTGCGAGAGGTTCATTCACGGTTGGATGCGATCTAGTTCAGGGAATTTTAGATCAAGCTCAAGAGTTTTTGAAAATCCATCCGGCTATCAAAAACACTAAAGAACTTCTTGAGATAGTTTTTTTCTATGTGGGAGGAGGATTAGGAGTAATTGAATTTTTGAGGAGACTTCACGGTCGTCGCGTTCCAAAAGAAGGCGTTACTTTCCAGAACAACGGTATTATTCAGATAAATATCGACAACGAGCAAATCGAGACCAATCGGGAGGTTTTCAATTTAGCAAATGACCCAGGAGTACGAAGAGCCTTTGAGGGCATATCGTCTCCCCTCCGCCGTGAAGGAATTGATTATGTGGAGATTTCTAAGGCAGACGAAACACCGCAGATTATTTCAAAAGAAGAGGTTGACTTTTTTCAGGCCGGAGAGATAGGCCAAGAACTTCTGATAGACAACGAACGGGAAGCTGTTATTTCAATAGTACGCCTTTCATTTAAAGCAGAACACAAATGGGGGTTTTCGGACGGAGCTACAAAAATTTCAGCATCAATCGATGATCCTGAGTTTTGGGCGCGCATCCAAGCTGGACACAAATTTGCTAAAGGCGATTGTGAGCGCCGGTTTAAAAGGGAGCCATTTTTACCGGAATGGAATGATGCCATTCTTCTTGAAGGCATAGATCTGCGGGGATGCGGTAAAAAACTCTATAGAAACTCTCTATAGATAGACATGATTTAGTTTTCCTGGCAAAGAATGACCGGGCCAATCCAGGCCCGGAGTCTCCAGATGAAAGCCAGGAAACCTGTTTGCCCCTACTGCCACGAGTTGTTTGATCCTTCTCCATTTCACCCGAAGCAGAAGATCTGTCTTTCTCCCGAATGCCAGCGCCGTCGGCGAACGGATTATCACCGCCAAAAGGTGACCACAGATTCGGAATATCGCCAAGCCTGCGCTGATAGCCGGAAAAAGTGGCGGGAAGGCAACCCGGAATACCAGTCCCACTACCGTGCCCGGAATGAGGATTACTGTCAGCGGAACCGGCAAAAGCAGCGCGTCCGGAACCAGAAGCGAAGGCTCTCGCTGATTGTAAAGAACAACTTGGCTATCGACCTGAAGCGGCTTCCAGCCGAGGTTTGGATAATGGGCCCCGGATTGGATGAGATTGTAAAGAACAACTTAGCTATTTCCCAAGTGCTGATATTTCAAACAGATGGAAAATCCGGGAGAGTCATGTGAGGTGATTGTAAAGAACAACGTTTTGCTGCCCTGAGCCGGTCGGAGCTATAGAGGGATCCGCAAGGAGGGTTGACCGATGGTGACGGATCCTAAAACGATCGAAGCAATCTACCGGATGAATCATGAACAAAAGCTCTCGGGCCGTGAGATCGCACGGCAACTCCATGTCACCCGCGGAACCATCAAAAAATACCTACAGGACCCGCTCGCGAAAGTAATCGTTAAAAAACCTAGACCAAGTAAGTTGGATTCCTTTAAACCGGTAATCCGGGAGTTGCTGGAACAATGGCCTCGGGCCAGTGCTGTCGTTGTTGGACAACGCATACGGTCGCTTGGCTATACTGGCGGCCGGTCTATCCTTCAGGAGTACCTCGCGACGTTGCGCCAGATCCGCGTTCCTTCGCGCGCTTATGTGCGCATCGAATCCAGCCCCGGAGATTGTTTTCAGATCGACTGGGGGCATTTCGGCTCGATCGATTATCAGGAGGACAAGCGCAAACTCTACGCCTTTTGCTGCATTGAATGCCACAGCCGCCGGCTTTATGTCGAGTTCACCCACAGTCAGTGCTTTCAGACCTTCGTCCGCTGTCACATCCATGCCTTTCAGTTCATGGGCGGTCGGGCCAGAGAATGTCTCTATGACAATTTGGTCACGGCTGTCGCGGAACACGATGGCCGGATTGTTCGATTCAATCCTCGATTCCTGGCCTTCGCTCGTGAGCTGGGTTTTTATCCGAGAGCCTGCAACAAAGCAGCAGGTTGGGAAAAAGGCAAAGTTGAAAACAGCATTGGATACCTTCGGAAGAACTTTTGGCCTCTACGTACCTTCACCGATCTTGCCGATGTCAATGCACAGGTTCGGCAATGGCTGGAGCAGATTGCCAATAAGCGCCTTCACCGTGAGACCCGTCAGACTCCGGACGAGCGGTTCCGTCCTGACTGTCTTGGCTCCCTTCCGCCGCTCATCCCGGATTATCGCGATACGGATGTACCTCTGGTCCACACAGATTCCCGGTTATGCTTTGACGGCAATCGGTACTGCGTTCATCCACGCTATCGCGGATCCCACCTCACCGTAAGGGCGGATTCTCAATCGGTTGCCATCTACGATCATGAAACCGAGATCGCCCGCTATGTTCGATGCTGGCGTCGTGGCCAGATCCTTGGAGTAGACCGATACCAAAAAGAACTGCTTGAACAGCGGCCGGCAGCCGAACGCTCCGCAGCGCAAAGACGATTGGCTCTGTTGCTTGGGGAGACGGGAGAATCCTATTTGCGCAAGTTGGCCGAGACAGATCGGTCCCTTTCACGCCAGATCAAAGAACTCCTCATTCTGGTACGTCAATACGGTCCTGAAGCGGTGATGGCCGCCATCCAAAAGGCTCAGAGCCACGGCGCGTTCGGAGCCGATTACATCGCCAACATTCTCATGCAGGAGCAGTCCGCCCGGGAGATGCAGCCATTGTTGAGGCTGAGAGATTCCCGGCTAAATGATCTGGCAACCGATCCCCTGTCGCTGCTCGAGTATGACGCATTGATTCTCAAAAGGAGCGAATCATGACCGCTTTAACCGACAAACTTACCCAGCTCAAGCTGGACTTCATGGCAAAAGAACTTGATCGTGTTTTGACCGATGCCGCTGCCAAGAGCCTCAGTCCATCTGCTGCACTTGAATGGCTTACGGATCTGGAACTGGAAGGCCGGCGAGGTCGTTCTGTCGAGCGACGGTTCCGATTATCGAAGTTACAGGCACGGCATGGCATCGAGTCTTTCAACTTCAACCATCACAAGTCCCGGCAACAGATGAAAAGCAAACTCCTTCATCTGCTCGATCTGGATTTTATAAAGCAAGGAACGAACATCATCTTGATTGGGAACCCCGGAACGGGAAAAACTTTTCTCTCTAAGATCATCGGGTGGAAAGCCTGCCAGGCCAATCTTCGGGTTCTCTTTACGCCGGCCATGCAAATGCTCAATCAACTGGTCGCCTCCCAGGCCGATCATTCACTGGTCCGCCGGCTCAAGACCTATACCGACCCGACTCTTTTGGTCTGTGATGAGCTAGGTTACTTGTCCCTGGACCAGCAGACTTCCAACCTGTTTTACCAGGTCATCTCGACTCGACATGCAGAGCGGCGCAGTACGGTTATTACAACGAATACCATTTTTTCAGAATGGGGAAACATACTGTTCAATACAACGATTGCCGCCGCCATTGCCGACCGCCTGGTCGAAAACTCCGAAGTTTTTCTTATGGGCGGCCCCACATGGCGCAATCCGAAAAACGGCCAGGCAGCGCCTCAACCTGAGGGCGTTGCGGCCAGATCAGGCGCCGCTCTGTGATGATAACCCCAACCGGAGGAGTCCGGCGGGCTAACCCCTCAACGGCGCTGCGGATGGGGCGTGGCCTTTTACGGGTCACGCCCCCAACCTCACATCCGGAACCAACCATGTTTAACTTCAGCGCGAATAATCTCTCCTTGCTCTCACGGACGGAATGCAAATCCTGCGTGGTTTTTGTCATGAAAGACCTTCACACCAAACGCCTGTACCGGCTCTATGACTTCACGAAAGCCCAAATAATCACGTCTGACCAACTATGGTGCGTGTCGGGCAAGGTCAACAGCGCCGACAAGCTTTACCTGGTGATCGAATCGGTCAAGACAGATTCCAAAAACAGAATTTGAATCCACTTCACAAGCGAATCCTGACCGCGCAGGAGGAAAATCTATGTAGCCGTGTCGATGGTAAGGGAAAAATGAAAGCGTGAAGCCTCGCAGCTTGGAGATGTAGCGCAGATCTATGCCTTCAAGAAGAATGGCATCATTCCATTCCGGTAAAAATGGCGCCCTTTTAAACCGGCGCTCACA
>JBEKKY010000419.1:0-3461 GCA_050010475.1 Acidobacteriota bacterium
AGCGTGGTGCGATTACACCGAATTTTACCCGGTTGAAAAGATACTGGGCAGCATCAAAAGATTTTCTGCGAGAGAGATAAACAAAATTCAGGGCCGAAGAGGAAAACCCTTATGGCTAGATGAATCGTTCGATCGAACGGTTCGGAATGACAAGGATTTGGATGGCTTGGTAGACTACATTCACGGAAATCCCGTCAGGTGGGGGCTGGTAAGAAGTCCAGAACGGTATCGCTGGTCTTCGGCTAGTACTATTTATTCTGGAACAAGCGAATTTCGAGATTGGTTCACAAGGAAAGATATCACTTCATAAGAAATGTGGGGACGGCTCGCCAGAGCCGTCCCCGGACGGGTCTGGAGACCCGTCCGCACATGGAGAAGAAAGAGCTCACGGAAAAGAATCACCAATGCAGTTGAGCCTCAATCGAGGTTTCGATCTGCAGGAGCGCCTCGTGCTCGGCCTGAGCTGCAAGCCCCGATTCCAGAACCTGCCGCCGCCGCTCGCCCGCACCCGATTCCCGGTCCGCTTTTAGATATGCCGCCAGCGCTTCGTCCAGACCTGCCTTGCTCTTTGCCGACAGGCGCGACATCAGCGAAATCCCTCCATTGTTTACCACATAATTGACAACTGCGGTTGCAATGATTTCTCTCCTCAGCGGGTGCTCGTGCAGATAAGGGCCGAATTCACGGCGCATGCGCTGTGGGAAATAGGCTTCGAGAAAGGGACGCGCGGTTTCGCTATCGGGGAGCTTGCTGTGGAGGATTTTGTCGAATCCCCACATCTTTGTGTATCCCAGAAGGTCGGCTAAAAGCGGCCTCGGCAAGCCGCGCAAGTGCTGATCGCTCGCAAGCAGCGTCTCGCGATTTGGAATCTCCAGGTTGTTGCGATCGATCACGCCACTGATCTTCATTTCATCGATCAAACTCACAAATAGATCGTACTCCCTGGCGCTGCGCATTCCATCAAGCGTCAGCGCGCGCGACTGATTTTCGTTGTCGGCCAGGACCAGCGCCGCCACCTCTTCAGTCATCTCCGCCAGGATTCGGTTGCGCTCTTCTTTGTGTTTTATGAATCCTTTCTTTATGAGGAGATCGAGAAGGATTTTGAGATTTACCTCGTGGTCAGAGGTATCGACCCCTCCCGAGTTGTCGAGGGCATCCGTATTGATCAACCCTCCATTCATCCAATACTCAATGCGGCCTCGTTGAGTAAAGCCGCGGTTTCCTCCTTCTCCCACGACACGGGCGCGAGCTTCACGCGCATTGACGCGCACGCGATCGTTGGTGCGGTCGCCGACTTCGGCGTTGGACTCGCCCGATGCCTTGACATATGTTCCAATCCCTCCGTTATAGAGAAGATCGACTGGAGCTGTCAGGATTCGTCGAACCAGCTCCTCGCCGCTGGCGCTTTCCGCATTCAGATTGAATAGTTTCTGCATCTGCGGACTGAGCGGAATCGCCCGCGCGAAACGATCGAAAATTCCTCCCCCTTTACTGATTGCCGACAGGTCGTAATCGCGCCAGCTTGACCGGGGAAGCTCGAACATCCGATGGCGCTCCCGGAAACTTTTTTCGAGGTCGGGGTCGGGATCGATGAAGATATTGCGATGATCGAATGCGGCAACGAGCTTTGTCATCCGGCTCAGAAGAACGCCGTTGCCGAACACGTCTCCGGACATATCGCCGATGCCGCAAACGGTGAAAGGCTCCTTCTGGATGTCTACACCGAGATTCCGAAAATGATGCCTTACACATGCCCACGCGCCGCGTGCCGTGATTCCGATTTTCTTATGGTCATACCCGGTTTTTCCGCCGGACGCAAAGGCGTCTCCCAGCCAAAAGCCGTACTGGAAAGAAATGCTGTTTGCCGTATCGGAAAGGTGTGCCGTTCCCTTGTCGGCCGCCACAACCAGGTAAGGATCGTCGTCATCATGACGTACGACTTCGGGAGGATGGATGATCTGTCCATCAGCGATATTATCGGTGATGTCGAGCAGTCCGGAAATGTATTCGCTGTACCGGTCGGCGAGGTATGCATCCAGTGCAGGAGGAGAGGGTACGGTCCCTTTCAGAAAGAACCCTCCCTTGGATCCGACGGGAACAATGATCGTGTTTTTCAGCATCTGGGTTGCCATCAGCCCAAGAACTTCAGTCCTGAAATCGTCGGGCCGGTCGCTCCAGCGGATGCCGCCGCGGGCGACGCGCCCGCCGCGCAGGTGAACACCTTCAAGCCGATTCGAATGGACATAGATCTCGAACATCGGCTTGGGAGAAGGCATACTCTCCACTTTCCTGCTGTCCACTTTAACGGAAAAAACCGGACGTTCAGGCACCTGGTAGAAATTAGTGCGCAGCGAGCACTGGATGAGGTTATACATGGCCCGCAAAACTTCGTCCTCGGCAAGGCTCACGACCGAATTGAGTGCTGACTGATAAGCCTTTTCGGCAGCGTTCATTGCGTCTGCCCTGTTTGCACCGAGTTCCGGGTCGAAGCGGGCTGCAAAACAGCGGAACAGTGCGTTCGCAACCGCACTGTTGTTTAAAAGCACGCGATTGACCGTTTCCGCGTTGTAGCTGGATCGGATTTGCAGCATGTGATTGCGCACCGTGCGCAGCATTTCAACCTCGCGCCATGTCAGGCCGACGGAGAGAATAAGCCCATTCAGGGCGTCGTCGGTGGCGCGTCCTTCATCAAGCCTGCGCAGAGCCTCGACGAACCGTTCCTCGCCGGCGATCAGCGCCGCGATTCGCTCCGATGATCCGCGAACCTCGTACCGGTAGAGATAGCACCGGCGGTCTTCGGGAAGGTGAAGGGGGATGCGCATCTCGTCGGTCACTTCAAGTCCGAGGTTTTCCAGGGTTTTGAGAGTTTCAGTCAACCCTAAAGCATGCATCGAATAAAAATGGAGCATGGCAACGTCCGCTGAGCGCGGGACGATACGGATTTCGAGGCGCGACTCAAGACTGTCAAGGTGCCGGACGTCCTCAGGAACCATTTCCGGCGTGGTGACTTCCCGGTAAAGGCCGCTTCTGGTTTCAAAGGTGACGTACCGTTTGAATAAGCGGCGTCCCTCCCGCTCTCCAAAGGCGGCTTCGAGAGCAGCGGCAACACGATCCTCCCATGTGGTCACCAGTTTCGCCACGATGCTGGCCACCGCCTCTTCATCGATGGTGCGGTCCAGGCGATCCGGGTCGAAGTAGAAGAGCAACAGATTTACGGCGCCGCAATCCGCCCTGGTATGGAATGAGACCGGACCGAAAGCATCCGAAAGAGCTCGGCGGATATTTTCTTCGACACCATAGGAATAGCGCAGCCGGGAGAAGACGGTTGCGAGAACCATGTAACCGGCGCCCTTGCGCGTGTGCACAATAATTTCCTCGTCGCCTAGCATGAAGGCGATGGGTTCGATGATTGCCTTCAATGCTGCCGGGGGAGCGTAGAACAGCTCCCGCATCGGCATGCG
>JBEKKY010000420.1:0-3427 GCA_050010475.1 Acidobacteriota bacterium
GTTCTACCGTTCCACCGAATCGTCCCAAAACCGAGTCGTACTTGAGAAGATGAGCCAATACTTCCGGTTGGGTGATGTCATTGACGCCAACGATCTGGATTTTTGGATCCCGAAAGGAACAACGCACCAGGTTGCGTCCGATTCGACCGAATCCGTTGATGGCGAGTTTGATTGGCATGATGTGTATTCCTCCGCCTTGAAGAAGTTTTATATCACATTAGAATCATCCCAAAGGGCATCTGAGGGGAGCTTAAAGCCCAAGTATCTAAAAACCGCTTCCGAATCGCGCCTCACAACACACCGGAAAAATCAAAGACCCGGGATTCAGAAGCCCCCTGCATCAACTCCTATTATCGCCTGAATTCTGTATTCTGGTTCAGAAATTTTAAAGTTATACTGCCGCGATGACCCATAATCCTGCGAATCTCGAAGAGGTACGCCGCATTGCATCCTGTTTCGCTATTTCGGAACCCTTAGAAGTGAATGATTTCCCAGGAAAGGGAAACATCAACCAGCATACCTACTTGATCACCGCGGGGTTGCCGGATAACCGAATCCAATACCTTCTTCAACAGCTGAATCCTGATGTTTTCAGTATGCCCCATGCTGTCATGAGCGCAATGGTTTCATGCATCCGCGCACAGGAAGCGGCTTTGTCGCACGGGATAATTCGCGGCAGTGAATGGGAAACAATCCGGCTGGTTCAGACGAAGGATGGGAAGCATTGCCTCAATAGATCCGGCGCATCCGGAAACGAATGCTGGCGCATGATGGTCAGGATCGGCCAGGCGTATACGGTCCGAAGCTTGCGCGAAATCGCCGATCCCGGCATGCGGCTGCGAATCGCGGAAGAGGCGGGGAGAGGGCTCGCTCTTTTCGGATCGCTGACGGCTGGAATGGATGTTTCCCGGATCGGTTGTCCACTGCCGGGCTATCGGGATACGGAGCTTTACTACAATCAGTTGCTGTCGGTTTTGTCCGGCGCGCGGACACCGTCGGAATGCGAAGCATCCCTGCCCTCCGATCCGATCGTGCGGAACAGCACCGAGTCGCATTTTCTCATCCGGATCAATCCAACCGAACACCGAAGGAGGCTGGAGGACCCACAAGTTCGCCGAATTACCGAGCTCGCACTGCAACACAGGTCGTTCGGACTCACGCTGGTCAGAAAACTAAAATCAGGCGAGTTGAAGACGGTCGTTGTTCATGGGGATACAAAGCTGGAGAACTTTCTGTTCAGCACCCAAACAGGAAGTGTCAAGGCTTTGGTTGATCTGGACACCATCATGCCGCATACGTGGCTCAGCGATTGGGGCGATATGGTCCGTTCTCTGGTAAATCTCGCAGGAGAGCGGGAACAGGATCTGGAAAAAGTTGACGTCGATGAGGAGGTATTCCGGGCACTTGCCAAAGGATTTCTCGGTTCCGCTCGCCATGCCGATTCGCGGGAGATTGGATTAATGGCGGATGCCGCCCAAATCATGGCGCTCGAACTCGGAGTGCGTTTTCTCGCAGATTATCTGCGAGGCGACACCTATTTTAAATTGAAACCTGAAGAACCGCCCGACCTGAACAAGTCCCGGGCATTGGTGCAGTTTCGTGTTTTTGAGCGCTTGCGCAGCACGTCCGATTCCGCAAAACAAATCATAAAAGCATTAACCGCGGATTTGCACGGATCTAAAAAAAGGGGGACGATCCCTAAATAGGGGAACGTCCCCGAAGTATTTCTAGTATTTCTAGTCGTAGTCCTCAGGCATTGGGGCGGCTGTTTTCTTCTTGGGCTCCGGCAGCTCGGTTATAATCGCTTCGGTCGTTAATAGAATTCCTGCGAGAGACCCCGCATTCTGCAGCGCAACACGGACGACTTTCGTAGGATCGACGATGCCTTGCTGAACGAGATCGCCATACTCACCGGTCTCGGCGTTGTACCCAAAATCCCCCTCTTTTTCGAGTATTTTCGAAGCCACGACCGCGCCGTCCAACCCGGCATTCTGTGCGATCATCCGCACAGGTTCCTCCAGGGCAGCCTGGATTATTTTTGCTCCGGTTTTCTCATCCCCTTCGAGTTTCAACCGATCCACAACCTTCTGAGCCCGCAGGAGTGCAATGCCGCCACCCGGAACAATCCCTTCTTCAATGGCTGCACGTGTTGCATGATGCGCATCCTCGACCCTGGCTTTTAGCTCTTTCATCTCGGATTCAGTAGAGGCGCCGACTCTGATGACCGCAACTCCCCCAGCCAGCTTCGCCAGGCGCTCCTGGAGCTTCTCGCGGTCGTAATCGGAAGTCGTTTCTTCAATTTGTTTCTTGATGCTTGCGATGCGGCCCGCAATCTCTTTGTTTTTGCCTGCGCCTTCGATAATGGTCGTATTGTCCTTGTCGATGATCACGCTCTTGGCCCTTCCAAGATCGCTGATCTGTGCCTTTTCCAGTTTGATCCCCAAGTCTTCAGTAAGGAACTTACCCCCGGTCAGGATCGCGATATCTTCGAGCATTGCTTTTCTCCGGTCGCCAAATCCGGGAGCCTTTACGGCCGCACAATTGAAAGAGCCGCGAATCTTGTTTACGACCAGGGTTGCCAGCGCTTCTCCCTCAACTTCTTCGGCTATGATCAGCAACGGTTTGCCGAGACGCGTGACCTTTTCCAGCAATGGCAGCAAATCGTTCAACGACGAGATTTTTTTCTCATGGATGAGGATGAGCGGATCTTCCAGCACACATTCCATTCGGTCCTGGTTTGTTACGAAATAAGCAGACAAATAGCCCCGGTCGAATCGCATGCCCTTAACCACTTCAAGCTCGGTTGCCATTGACTTTGCTTCTTCAACCGTAACCACTCCATCCTCGCCCACCTCTTCGATAGCCTTGGCCAGCAGATCCCCGATTCTCTTGTCCCCGTTTGCGGAGATTGTGGCAATATTCGCGATGTCTTTATTGCCCTTTACGCTTTTGCTCATGCGCTTGATCTCGGCCACAACCTCATCGACCGCAAGATCGATTCCCCTCTTGAGGGCGATCGGATTGGCGCCGGCAGCGACATTTTTCAGACCTCCCCGATAAATGGCCTGCGCCAGAACCGTCGCGGTGGTTGTTCCATCCCCTGCAATGTCTGAGGTTTTGCTCGCGACTTCGCGTACCATGCGGGCGCCGAGGTCTTCCTGTTTGTCCTTGAGCTCAATATCTTTGGCAACAGTCACCCCGTCTTTTGTAATGATGGGAGAGCCGTACTTCTTGGAAAGCATTACATTGCGTCCTCGAGGACCCAGCGTAACCTTCACGGTATTCGCCAGAGCATTCACCCCGCGCAGGATCACGCTTCGTGCATCTTCACTGAAAATCAATTGCTTGCCGGGCATAGATATCCTCCTTACAAATTAGAAGGAGCTATTTAATATCTGCGTTATCTGATGTCAAGTAGCTTTAGTGT
>JBEKKY010000421.1:0-3422 GCA_050010475.1 Acidobacteriota bacterium
AAATGGCGGATAAGTTGCGTAAGCTCCTGTTTGCCCTCGAGACTGCGGCAAATATTGAACAAGTAGGGCGTTTTCCGGGATGGAAATTACATCCGCTCAAAGCTGATTTGGAAGGGTTCTGGAGCCTTACGGTTACTGGGAATTGGCGATTGATCTTCCGCTACGAGGAAGGGGAAAACACCGCCAGCGACCTTAATTTAATTGATTATCACTGAAGGAGCTTTCTGTGCCGATGAAGAATCCACCCCATCCTGGGGACCTAATCAAATCCGAGATCATTGAACCCCTCGGTCTGAGCATATCCAAAGCAGCCAGTCTACTGAAGGTTCGTCGAGCAACTCTATCGGATCTTCTTCATGGAAAAGCTGCGCTTACGCCGGAGATGGCCTTGCGCATTGAGAAAGCATTCGGGCCCGACATGGATCATTTGCTGCGAATGCAACTCGCTTACGATGTTGCGAGAATGCGCCGGCGCGCGAGCCGTATTGCCGTAAAAAGATACATTGCAGCATAATTGGCGTCGTGAGACGCCCTTCTCATTCGTGGGTAAACGGTTTTCAGTTCGTTGCGGCGCAGGGCGCGCTGCGGACACACATCCAAGATGCGGGAACGTTAGTCCTGTTTTTCAATCACCTCGATGGTAATATCGTCCGGTCCTTTCAGGTAGGAAACACCCCATCTGCCTTTTCCGTCATTGCCCGGAGCCCATACCGGCGGATTCACGAAGCGCACTCCCTTTGCCGTAAGTTCCCGGTATGTTTTTTCGATATCATCAACCAGGAACGCGATGTGCGCAATTCCGGCGTTGCACGGATTGGAGTCGACCTTCTTGCCTTCCGGACGGACATATTCGATCAGTTCAATACTTGTGCCGCCCGGCACATGAACGATTGCCACACGAAGAACCGCGTCCGGTATTCCCACCAGCCTCTGAATGTCCGGGCTTTCAACTTCGACCATAGGTGTGGAATTCAATCCCAGCACGTCGTGAAAAAAATGAAGTGCGGCGCCGATATTGCTGACGGTAAAACTGAAGTGGTCTGCCGATCTGATCATTATTCACCTCCTGGGCGGGGCGACTCCCGGCTCAGCGGGCGGTCCAGCCTCCGTCAATTACGAGCTCCGATCCGGTGAGAAATTTGGATTCATCCGATGCAAGATAAAGGACGCCGTAAGCCACATCCATAGGTTCGCCAAAATGTCCCATGGCATGCCAGCTTAAAGCTGTCCGGTATTTGTTTTCATCGAGCTTTAAATCCTCAGCCATTTTGGTTTCGATTACACCGGGGTATATCGAATTAATGCGGATGTTGTAGTCATAACCAGCCTTGGAGCATTCGATGGCCGCCGCCCTGGAGAACGACCGCACGCCGCCCTTGCTTGCGTGGTAGGCTGCAGCATCCGGATTCCCGATGAGTCCGGCGACCGAGGCGATGTTGATGATGGATCCTCCCCCGGTCCTTTTCATGGCTGCTATGGCGGACTTTGTGCCCAAAAAAACACCGTCCAGATTGACGCTCATCAACCGTCGCCACTCGGTCAGCGACGTATCTTCGATTTTTTTATAAATAATGACTCCGGCATTGTTGACGAGCACATCCAGCCTGCCGAACTCCGCCATGGTTTTGTTGATAACTTTCTTCCACTCGTCCTCGCTGGTCACATCGTGCCTGAGAAAAATGGCCTTTCCTCCCCGACGGTTGATCTCTTCCGCCGCTTCCTTCATTGCATTTTCATCCACATCGGTGATTACAATGATTGCTCCCTCGCTGGCAAGCAAAGAAGCCGCGGCCCTTCCAAGTCCACCCCCGCCACCGGTTACAATCGCCACCTTATTTTTGACACGATCCATTCCGCTTTCCTTTCCGAACCACTGCCGATCCTCAGGAACCAGCCTGAACGCAACCGGATTTTACGCCTGTGGCGACTTAAAGGATATTGCTTTTTCTGCCCGCCACTGGCCAAAGGTGAGATGTGGGTTTTGAAGACAAATTAGCTTGGAATCTTCGATTCTTTGAGCCTCGCCAAGACTCGAAGACTCTAAATTTAGATTTTTCTCAATTCCCGGCGAAGGATCTTGCCCTGCGGCGTTTTGGGCAGGTCCTCTACGAAGCGGATCGACTTGGGCACTTTATATCGGGCTATCCGTTCCTTACAGAAGGCGATGAGTTCGCGCTCGTCAACGGTCATATTCGGTTTCAGCATGACAAAAGCCGTGACTGCCTCGCCGTACTCGTGATGAGGCAACCCGACCACGCCGCATTCATTCACAGCCCTGTGCTGGTGCAGAAGGTCCTCCACCTCTTTGGGGAAAACATTCTCGCCGCCGGTGATGATGATGTCCTTGATCCGGTCCACAATATACAAATATCCCTCCGGATCGAAAACGCCCACATCTCCGGAATGCAACCATCCATTGCGGAGAGCGGCTGCGGTTTCTTGAGGCTGTTCGAAATAGCCCTTCATGACATTGGGGCCCCGGATAATGATTTCGCCCTGTTCTCCCTGCCTTGCTTCTTTGTCATTTGCGTCAACGACCTTTACCTCAATAATCCCTGCGGGCATTCCGATAGAACCGATTTTGTGTCTAAAGAGATGATTGAAGGTTACGAGTGAAGCGGCCTCGGTCATGCCATAGGCTTCATGGATGGGAATTCCGAAAGCGTCAACCCACTGGCGCACGATCTCGGCGGGCATGCTCGTCCCTCCGGAAAAGACATAGCGGATGCCTCTCAGATGCTTTCTGGATTCAGGGTTGTTCAGAAAGCGGATAAAGATCGTGGGAACGGCATAGAAACGGGTCACCTTGTGTTCGATCACCGCAGCAACCACTTTATCCATGTCGAATCCCGGGAAAAGCACGAGTGTGGCGCAGGAGGCAAAGAACGTGTGCAGGATATGGCATTGCGCGAAAACGTGGTTGAGCGGCATGAAGCAGACCCCGACGTCATCACTCACCATTCGTTCGTGGTATGCCACATTCTGTGCGCTGTACAGGAGATTTCTGTGCGTCAGCATCGCGCCTTTAGGCGTCCCTGTCGTTCCTCCGGTATACAAAATGGCCGTCGCGTCGTCTCCCGAGGTCTCAACTTCAATGGCAGATCCCGGAGTAATTTCCCCTCTCATCGCCGTCTGAAGTATTTCGTCGCGTTCAACAATGATCACTTTGCGAATCAGCGGGATGGATTCGGGCTCCGGAAACTGTGGAATGAGTTCTTCGGAGCTTATCAGGACGGACGAAAGGGAGTCATTCACTACCTCTTTCATTTCCTCTCTCTTATACGCTCCCGGCACGCAAACGGAGATCGCGCCGATCTTGGCAATAGCATAATAGAACAGAATCCATTCGGGCCGGTTTGCCATGTAAATCGAAACGCGGTCTCCCTTTGAAACTCCGATGCCGGTCAAGTATCGAGCCAGGG
>JBEKKY010000422.1:0-5631 GCA_050010475.1 Acidobacteriota bacterium
GTCCGGTCCGGGACGAAGGGTTTGGGAAAACTGGTCGCGTACACCGCCGCCGGCTTCGGGGCCAGCCTGATTCTGTTCTCGGCTTCGCGCTCCTTCTGGCTTTCAGCGTTATTCCTGGTCCCCGTGGGATTTTCATTCATGGTCCAGATGGCGGCTACCAATACTTTGATTCAGACGATGGTCCCCGATCATTTGCGCGGGCGCGTCATGGCGGTGCACATAATGATGTTTATGGGGATGGCGCCGTTCGGCTCGTTTTTTGCCGGCGCTCTGGCCGAAAAGGTGGGTGCGCCTCTGGCAGTTTCGATTGGTGCGATTTTCTGTCTGGTAGGAGCCGGGCTGTTCCTTTCGCGGCTGCCTGGACTGCAGCTTACCTCTAAGACGTTTACGGGTTAACGGGTTTACGCGTTCACGCGTTGAATGCTTAGAAGGTAAACGCGTGAACGCGTAAACCCGTTAACCCGTGAACCCCAAAACAAAACGCCACGGATTCACTTGCAACCCGTGGCGTTTTTCAACGCGTGAACGCGTAAACCCGCAAACGCGTGAACCCTCTAGAACACACCGGTAACTTTTCCGGTCTCCACATCTACGTCAACTCTTCTGTATGCAGGATCCGATGCGGTGCCCGGCATAAGGGTGATGTCCCCGGAAACCGGTACAACAAAGCCCGCGCCTTTGTAGGTCAGGATGTCGCGGATCGGCAGCGTCCAGCCTTTGGGAGCTCCCTTGATATTGGGATCATGCGAAAGGCTGAGCTGAGTCTTAACCATGCACGTGCCAAGCTTGGCCAGCTCAGGATCTTTTTCCATCTTAATGAGCTTTGTCTTGGCCGCCGGCGTGTAGCTTACGCCATCCGCGCCATAGATTTCCTTGGCAATGGTCTCAATCCTCTTACCGAGCGGCATATCGAGCTCATAGAGGAACTTGAAGTGGTTCGGCTCATTGCAGGCGTCGATGACGGCATCAGTGAATTCGAGCGCGCCGTCGCCACCCTTCAGCCAGTGTTCGGATACGGCCACTCTGGCGCCAACAGCTTCGACGTTCTTCTTGATTATGGCGAGTTCAGCCTTGGTGTCTGTGTAGAACGAGTTGATGCAGACTACCGGGTTGATTCCGGCTTTCTTGACATTCTCGATGTGCTTGAGAAGGTTGGCGCAGCCTTTATCTACCAGTCCAACATTTTCCTCTTTGTATACAGGATCCAGCGGTTTGCCGGGAGGAACCGGAGGTCCGCCGCCATGGCTCTTGAGAGCTCGAACGGTGGCAACCACAACGGCGCAATTCGGTGTCAGTCCGGAGAAGCGGCATTTGAGGTTCCAGAATTTCTCGAAGCCGATGTCGGCGCCGAATCCGCTTTCGGTGATGTGATAATCCGCAAGCTTGAGAGCCAGCTTGTCCGCCACGATGGAGGATTGACCGATGGCGATGTTGGCAAACGGGCCCGCATGGACGAAGATCGGCTGCCCTTCAACGGTCTGCAGCAGGTTCGGATTGATCGTATTGACCATCCATGCGCACATGGCGCCATCCACTTCAAGGTCGGCCGTAGTAACGGGATCGCCCTTCTTGTTATACGCGACCACCATTTTGCCGATTCTTTCGCGCATGTCTTTGAGGCTGGTGGCAACCGCGAGAATCGCCATCAGTTCGGAGCTTACCGCAATGGCGAATCCGGACTGCATCAGGAATCCGTCCATTTTGCCGCCAAGGCCAATGGTGATGTTGCGCAACGCCTGGGCGCAGAAATCAATGACCCACTTCATTTCGACATTTCGGGCATCGATATCCAGCCGTTTCAGTTTTTTGGATGCAAGCATGGCATCATCATAGTTGTATTCATGCTGCATTCTGGAGGTGAGCGCTACCATTCCCAGGTTATGCGCATTGATAATGTCGTTGATGTCGCCGGTCAATCCCAGGGAGAACGGGGTGAGAGGAATGCACTGAGCCAGTCCCCCGCCCGCTGCGCTTCCCTTTATGTTCATGGTTGGCCCGCCCGAAGGTTGCCGGATCGCGCCTGTAACTTTCTTTCCGCGTTTTCCCATGCCTTGAACCAAGCCCATGGTGGAAGTGCTTTTGCCTTCTCCGAGAGGAGTCGGGGTGATGGCCGTAACGTCAATGTATTTGCCGTTCGGTTTGTCCTTTAATCTCTCCATTGCGGCTCGATAATCAACCTTGCCGTAATAATGTCCATAGGGAATCAATTCCGCGTTTTTGATTCCAAGTCCTTCCGCAAGCTGCTGGACCGTCTTCATGTCTTTTTCGCATTCGAATGCGATCTGCCAATCAGCGAGTTTAGTTGGATCAAGCTTTGCCATGTGCCATCCTCCGTTAGTTCTTTTGCTCGTTCTTTAAACTGCCATAGTCTTTCTTAGCTTCACAAAACCCATAACAAGCTCTTCCACAGGAATTTGTTCTCGATACTCCCGGAACATTGAGCCAGTCAGCCGGGACATTATAAAGGAAAATCCTTGAAAGTCCATTTATCCTATTAATTTCTGTTAACAACTGCGCAGTTGACATTAGAAGTGTCCCGTTTACGCGTTCACGGGTTAACGCGTAAACGCGTAAACCCGTAAACGGAATTTGGCTAGATCCCGTGCGGGAAAGGGTATAGCATTGATACAAGGCATTAAAAAAGGAGCAGCGCATGGGTATACTGCTTCTGCGACACTACACAGTTTACCGACCAATCCCGTACGGCAGTCTCAGGATGTAACTGCAGCTATCTGGCTTCACAGGTTTCGTAGCGGGTTGCATCGGAGCGGCTTACGGGAGGCTCGTCCGATTTCCCGCTATCGAACCGGAAAGGAAAGCAACATGCCGATTCCGGCCCATATCAGCAAGTTCTTGGATTCCCAACATATTCCATACCAGTCCTTTACTCACTCGCGAGCCTACACGGCGCAGGGCATAGCCCAAGCCCAGCACCTGAGTGGCAAAAAACTCGCAAAGGTCGTGATGGTTATGGCGGACGATAAGCAAGCGATCATGGCCGTCGTTCCGGCAAACCATCGAGTGGATCTCGATCTGCTAGGTCGGGCTTTGAACACGGGCCGCATTCGCCTCGCGACGGAAGAAGAGTTTCAGGACCTTTTTCCCGAATGCGAACTCGGCGCCATGCCGCCGCTGGGCAACATTTATCATCTGGATGTCTGGATTGACCAAAAACTGAAATTGCTGCCGACGATAGCCTTCAATGCAGGAACTCATGGAGAAATTATCCAGATGTCGTTCTCGGATTTCGACCGATCGGTACAGCCGAAAACGGCGTCCTTTGGAGTGCTTCTGCACTGAACGCCCGTGTTGATGAAACCCGCGAGTTGGACAGTTTTTCACCGAAGGAGGTCAAATGGCCAAGAGGCTGCAATTGCGTGAAATGCCCCGTAAGGAGAAGCGCGGCGCGATCGGCGGATCCTACCAGAAATCAGAAAAATATCCTGCAAACACACGATGCCCGAAATGCCATCTTCAGTTCTTGGAAGGCGTCTGGAAGCATGCATCTTCCGGCAATGAGTCGGAACCGCAATGGAAGCTCTGCCCGGCCTGCATGCAAATCCGGGACGGCCAGATCGGAGGAATCGTTCATTTCAGCGGAGCGTTCACCGGCAGTCATCGTCAGGAACTGCTGAACCGCATCCGAAACGTTGAAAAACAAACCAAGGAAGAACGGCCGCTGGAACGGATCATCCATATGAAGGAGGACAATGAAGGAATCACCGTATCGGCAACGACCGAGCATCTGGTCGCCAGAATAGGCAAGTCGATTCAGAGGGATTTTGGCGGCGATCTGGATCTCCGTTACGCCCCGGACGACAAATTTGCCTACGTGCATTGGCACCGGGATTAGTAACGGCAAGGTTGCCGAAAAAGGAAAAACGCCACGGATTCCACGGATTCCACGGATTTAAAAATCAGTGAAATCCGTGGAATCCGTGGCGTTTTGTTTTTGTTATTTATTCCCCGGTTCCGTCATACCCCGCAGATCGAATATTTTTTCCAGCTGCGCTTCACTCAACAGCCCCTTCTCCAGAACTATCTGACGAATGGATTTGCCCGAGGCAATGTATTCCTTGGCGATTTCCGCCGCGGCAGCGTACCCGATATGGGGATTCAGTACGGTCACCACGCTCATGCTGGCTTCGGCATAGGCCTTGCATCGCACTTCATTCGCCTGGATGCCCGCGACGCACAATCTGGCAAATGAACCGACCGCGTTCACGAGTATCTCGATTTCGTGCAGGAGATTGAATGCTACGACCGGCATCATCACGTTCAGTTCCAACTGTCCCGCCTGTGCCGCAAGCAACACCGTCGTATCGCAGCCGATTACCTGGAAACAAACCATATCCAGCATCTCGGCCATCACGGGATTCACTTTCCCGGGCATGATGGAAGATCCGGGCTGCAGGCCCGGCAACGAGATTTCCGCCAGGCCGGTTTTTGGCCCTGAACTGAGGAGCCGAAGATCATTCGCGATGCGGATGAGGTCTTGTGCGAGAGACCGGATCGTGCCTGAAAGCGCCACGAAAGGTCTCAGTGACTGCATCGCTTCAAAATAGTCGTCGGCCATGCGGAAATCGATCCCGAGTTCACTGCCCAATTCCTGCACCATCATGGGGCGGTATCGAGGATGCGCGTTGATGCCGGTTCCGGCAGCGGTCCCTCCGATCCCGAGTTCCTTATTGAGATCCGCCGCTGCCCGGATGGTTTCGGCATGTTTGCGAAGGCAGGTTGCATATGCGCCGAATTCCTGTCCCAGCCTTACCGGAACCGCGTCCTGCAGATGCGTGCGCCCCGATTTGATGATCGAATCAAATTCCTCCGCTTTGGCCGAGAAAGCGATTTCTGCCTGTTGCAGCGATTGAAGCAGCTGGCAGGTAAGGAGAATCGCGCTGATCCGTATTGCGGTCGGGCAGACATCATTGGTGGATTGCGCCATGTTGACGTGGTCGTTTGGGTGAATAATCGAATATTCCCCCTTTTTCCCGCCAAGGAGCTCGATAGCGCGGTTGGCAATTACCTCGTTGGCATTCATATTGTGCGAAGTGCCGGCGCCCGCCTGGTACACGTCCACGACAAACCACTCCCGCAGTTTGCCGCTCAGAATCTCATCGCATGCAGCGACGATGGCGTCCGCTTTCCCGGCCTCGAGCAGCCCTAAAGCCTTATTGACCTTGGCCGCGGCCTTCTTGATGTGCACTGTCGCATCGATGTAGGAGGGTTTTGGCCTCAATCCGCTGATTGGAAAATTCTCAATGGCGCGGTCCGTCTGGATTCCATAATAAGCGTCGGCCGGAATTTCTCGCACACCCAAAGAGTCCTTCTCTGATCGTGTTTGCATTCTCAGTCCTCCCTGTTAAAAAATGGATAGGACGGACCGCTAAATCAAGGGTCTTTTTCGATCGTGTTGGAGGCGTGAATGACGGAACCTGTGGAATTGCCCATTGAGGATAGCATCGATCTGCACTCGTTCCAGGCCGGAGAGATCCCTGATTTGGTCGAGGAATATCTTTTTCAGGCTGTAAAGAAAGGATACCGCGAGGTCCGCATCATTCACGGCCGCGGCATCGGTGTGCAGCGCCGCACCGTCCATTCAATTCTGGCAAAGCATCCGAAAGTGATCTC
>JBEKKY010000423.1:0-3412 GCA_050010475.1 Acidobacteriota bacterium
TGCGGCCCGCAGGCCCGCTGGCGTTGTTGCTCGCTCCTTACATGCAACCCGGCATGCTCGTCGCTCGCGCCTAGCCAGCGGGCCTGGGGGCCAGCAGCAAAATGTAACCTTTATTCATTTACCAGGCCCTAACCCAGGCAAGAATCACAGCTCGAAAAAACGCCACGGATTCCATGGATTACACTGATCTTTTCAATCGGTGAAATCCGTGGAATCCGTGGCGTTTTTTTACCCATTTATGGGATGAGGTTCGGGAAAAAGCAGCGGGTGCAGAATTGTGGATTTTAAAAACTGCCACATATAGCGAGGCCGGAGATGGTAAGAGACATAGGCGAACTCGCGAAGCATATGCAGATCATCCGGGCGAATGAACGGGTGATGATAAACACTTGTCCAGCCGTTGAAGCGCTCCCAATCCGGTTCAAAAACCGCGTGCTTGACGGCTTCATAAAACGGTGTGCCTGGATAAGGCGTTGTTACGGTGAATTGAATTGCAAACGTGTTTAGTTTTTTTGCGTAGCGGATGGTATCCTGCATCCCCTCGATTGTGTCGTTCGGCAGACCCAGCGTATAGTTTGCAATAACCCTGATTCCCAGTTTATGACAGTGTTCAATGATCTGTTCCTGCTGAGGATTTGCTATCGCCTTTCGCCTGTTTACACGCAAAACAGCGTTGTTTGAGGATTCAATCCCGACTTCAATGCTGCGTAATCCTGACCGGAACAGCATGTCTAGCAATTCGGGATCCAGCCGGTCGGCGCGCGCCTCCATGCCCCACCGGATATCGAGGTTGTACCGCAGCAGGAGCTCAGAAAAAATGCGCGCTCTTTTTTTGTCAAATGTCAGATTCGGGTCCCGGAAAGCGATGCCGCGGATGTTGTATTTGCGCAACAGATATCGGATTTCTTCGACGATGTTTTCTGGGTTGCGCACTCTGTATTTCGAGTTCACCAGGTACGGGCAGTAGTTGCATGTGTATGGGCAGCCACGGCTGCCAAGCATCGGGAGTGTGATTCCCTTTCCCGTGACAATCTGGTAGCGAAATCTTCCAATCTCAAATTGGTCCCATCGTGGAAAAGGCAGAGAATCGAGATTCTCAACGAATCCGGCAGAAACAATTCCTTGCGGAATTTCTCCGCGGGCCAGCGCTGGAGCGATGTTTTCGATTTCCTCCTTTACCACAAAATCCGCAGACTCCTGATAAAAATCCGGCACCGTCGCAGCAAAGGGGCCGAAGTATCCCACCTTGGCTTTAAAACGCCGCCTCGCCTCCAATCCGATCTCCCGCTCCAGATTGCAGTCGACAATGGACGAAGCTATGAGATAAAGATCGGCGGGGACCAGTTGATCGGGCTGGCGAACATCCAAAACCTGGACCGATGCGCCGTGCGACGAAAGAATCGAGTCGAGGTAAGCCAGCGTGATGTTGGGAATCGCGGCTATCCTTCGCTTGGCCAGCTCCAGGAGTTTTGCAAAAGGAGAATTTCCAACGGTGAAAACTGTTCCAAATCCTCCGGCGACATCTTTGAGAGTGCAGTTTTTGTGGCGACTTACATTGAGAACTACGATCTTCACTGAATTCCTTCTTCCGATCCTGGCTTCCTCATTCTAACGCGCAATTGCCAGATAAAAACGGGTCATTATAACAGCGGGGTGGTCAAAAGCAAGAGTTCCACAAATGAGGGATGCAGGATGCAAGATACCATCCTACATCCTGAAACATGGCATAATGCCCTTGCGGAGATAGAATCGGAAAGGACCAGCCATGAGCAGCCGGGAACTGATTGCCCTTGGAACAAGCAGCCAGGTGCCTACACGCGAGCGCAGTCATAATGCCTACATGGTTCGATGGGACGGAGAGGGCTTTTTGTTTGACGTAGGGGAAGGGGCACAGCGGCAACTCACGTTTGCCGGCGTTTCCGCAAACTCCGTCAACCACATCTGCATCACTCATTTGCATGGAGACCATTGTCTCGGGTTGGCAGGCATGGTGCAAAGGCTTTCACTGGATCGATGCGACCATCCCGTGCATTTGTATTATCCGGAAAGCGGGCAGGTTTATGTAGACCGTCTTTGCAGCGCTTCCGTTTACCACGCACAGGTTGAACTGATCCACCATCCTATTAGGCCAGCTGACGGAAGGTTGGAACTGAGCCGTGCCGCGACCTATACATTGGTCTCGCATGCACTTGATCACACGGTCCCCACGGTCGGATACAGGATCGAGGAAACGCCGGGAGTGCGATTCGTCCCGGAAAAGCTGAATCAGGCCGGCGTGCACGGTCCGATGGTCGGCGAATTGCAGCGAAACGGCTCGATTCAGATCGGCGGCCGAATCGTGCGTTTGGAAGAAGTAACCGTGCCTCGTTCCGGAAGCGTGTTTGCGTTTATCATGGATACGCGACCGTGTTCGGGCGCTATCGCTCTAGCTAAGGATGCAGATCTCGTATTAATGGAAGCAACCTATACCTCCGAACACCAAGATTTGGCGATGCTTTATTCCCATTCTACTGGGGTGGATGCGGCGAGGACTGCCTTGAGCGCCGGCGCGCACAAATTGGCTCTGACCCATTTTTCTCAGAGATACCCGGATGTCGGGCAACACCTTCTGGATGCCAAGAGCATTTTCCCCGATGTGATTGCCCTGAACGATCTGGACCATATCGAGATCCCCCGCCGTCTTTAGACGCAGCTGCAGGTCATCAATTGCTGAGAACTGACGACCGGATCCTCCTCCTGGCTTTCTTTTGTTCTTGAATGATCCATTAATCCATTGAGTTTTGCAGCCTCGTCTGGTAGCTTAAAATTTCGAGCCAGATATCAAGGATCGAGGGAAACCGCGTTTGGAAATGAATGGAAAAAACGCTCCCGAGGCCGTATCCGAAACGCAAGACGGGTTCAAATGGGCCTTTGAGCTGAAATCCTGGTTCCGAGACATCCTCCTCGCTTTTGCAATAGCGATATTTATTGTGATCTTCGTGGTCCAGCCGGTAAAAGTGGAGGGTACAAGTATGCAGCCGAGGCTCGTGGACCAGGAGAGAATATTCGTCAACAGGTTTATTTATCGATTCGAGGACATCCATCGAGGGGATGTCGTGGTATTTTGGTACCCTCAGGACCGCAGCAAGTCATTTATAAAGAGGGTCCTGGGCGTTCCGGGGGACAATGTGGAGATCCGGTCCGGCACGCTGTATGTGAATGAGCAAAGGGTGTACGAGCCCTACCTGAACCCGGCATTTCAGGACTACAAGTCCTTTCGTTCGGCGCTGGTTCCTCCGGGGCAATATTTCGTTTTGGGCGATCACCGAAATTCCAGCAATGATAGCCGTAGCTGGGGATTTGTTGCGCGCGATTTGATCTACGGGAAAGCGGTTTTCAGCTACTGGCCTTTTTCACGTGTAGGGCTGGTGGA
>JBEKKY010000424.1:0-3411 GCA_050010475.1 Acidobacteriota bacterium
AACGGGGAACGGAAAACGGGGAACCCCCAAAAAGAAAGCCCAGGGATGAAAGATTCACCCCTGGGCTGACGATTATTCGAGATTACTCGATTATAGTTTGTAGGCTTTGGTGGTATCGATGAATGCGTGCAGGTTCTCCGGTATGCACTCATCGAGCACCGCGCCGTTAACCATGTAGTACCCGCCGTCGCCGGCCAGATCATCTAACAGCTTTTTGGTATGCGCCTTGACCTGATCGACAGTGCCAGTCTTCAACATGGATGAAGGGAAGTTGCCTGAGAAGCAGGCCCAGCCCTGGAGATGCTTCTTGACGTCCTTCATTTCGGTCTTGTCGAAGTACCAGATGGTGCTTCCGGCCGGAATGTCGGGATCGGTGATGAGATCCAGCCGCTGGTTGTAGCTTCCCTCGACAAACAGGAAGGGGATCATGCCATCGTTAATCAGATTGAGCATGACGGCCTTGAAGGACGGCCAGTACAATTCCTTGAAGCCTTTCGGGGACATGAAAGGGTCCGCGCCCTTGTGCAGTGGGAAGAACACGGTCGGAGCACCGCCCCAGGAGTAAGCTCCATACGGCATTTTCGTCATGAAGGGAATAATCCGTTCGCAGGCTTCCAGAATCTCTTTCTTTTTGCGGAAGGTGTCGAGCATCATCGCCCGCGTGCCGCGCATGGTGTCTCCGATGACGTCAAACGGCGCCTTCGAGAAACCTCCCTGGTATTTAGGCAGCCCCAGACCGGTGATGGTGGCGTTGTCGATTTCGGCGACTTTCCCGGCCCATTCAAGCGAGATCTCTCCTGCCTTCATCAGCTTTTTAAACGTTTCCTGAATATGCGGCAGGCCGAAAGGTAACATACCCCAGGGGATAAACGGCAGTTCGAGAAGGTCGGTGAAGGGCGGCAGCTCTTTCCACGGTTCCAGACCTCCCATAACCCGGGGCAGGTAAGTGCGGATGAAGTAATCGCTAGGGTCGCTCAGGTATGATGCGTATTCATCCGGCTTCATGAATTCCGCTTCCGCGCACTGGTAGGAAGTGTTTTCCGGGACGCCGTGACCCGGCCAGTGATAGAGCTTGTAGTCCAGGATTTCCAAAACTCTGCCCGGCACGTAAAGCCCGGCGGATGCAACGGTATCGGGCAGGAAATCGACATGGAATTTCTTCATTGCTTTGCCGAGCTTTTCGTAGTCGTACATGGCGTCCTTGCATGTGTACCCGGCATATACGAACGGATAGAATCCCGTTGCAATCGCGACGGGCACCCGCTTGGGCTTCTTCATCAGAAAAGCGTCGGCAAACATCTGTGCGCGTTCCCGGTAGGCCTTTTCCGCTTCCGGCTTGGTGAATTGGATGCCTTCGTGGTTTATCCAAGCCTCCAGACGCGCCTGACGTTTCTGATCAGGTGTTAACTTGTCAAAATTTTCCGGTTTCGGCATAGTTATTTCGCTCCTACCCATCCTTTGGACAACGTAACAGCTGCCATGGCATCTTTCCCGTACGCATCCGCTTTGGCATATGCGGCAACCTGATCATCCATCTGTCCGCCGCCGATCATAATTTTTACGCTATCACGCAGTCCGGCGTCTTTCAGTGCCTGGACGGTGTTTTTCATCGGATCGTAGGCAAGCGTCAAGAATCCGCTGAGCCCGACAACCTGAGGCTTGTGAGCCTTCACCGCTTCGACAAACTTGGCGACCGGAACATCGACACCCAGGTCGATTACCTCGAAGCCGTTCACTTCCAGCATGAACTCCACGATATCCTTGGCAATGTCATGAATGTCGCCTTCCACGGTACCGAAAACGACCTTGCCCAGTTTCTTCTGGGCGGTGCCGCTGGATTTGCCTTCGATTCTCGGCTTCACCAGGGCTCCAACCGCGCGCAGCATTTCGCCGGCCAGAATCAATTCAGGAACGAAGCATTCACCCGCCGCGAACCGGGTTCCGATGATGCCCAGGGCCTCACGGCAATCATCCAACAGGCTGAGCGGATCGGCGCCGGAACTCAGCAAGTTCTCCGCAATCTTGACTGCATCTTCCTCACGCATATCAACGACGGCATCGACTAATTCTTTCGACATAGTGCTCTCCTTTTTTGCTTCCTTGGATAAAAGTTATTCAAAAATTCCTTAACGGGCTACGCTTTTGCGCCCGCGGGCTGTGGCCTGTTAAAAACTCCTGCTCGAAATGCTTTCGTGTATTTGAGACAATGTTTGTCTTGATTCAACAGAAGCTCAGTCGCAAGCATTGTGGTCCTGATCTCGTGGTCATTCGGATCGCAAATAGCGCTGTCGAGTCCCGCTTCCATGGACATAGTCAGGAAGACACGATTGATGTAGGCTCGGGCGGGCATTCCGAAGGAAATATTGCTCAAGCCACAAGTAATGTGAACTTCCGGGAATTCTTTTCGGATTGCGCGAATGGTGTCGAAGAACGTCAATCCGTTATCTTGACCGGTAGCGATGGTCATTGCCAGCGGGTCGAAATAAAGCTGATTGTCAGCAATTCCGAGTTTGCGCGTTTCACCAAGAAGCCGGCGAATGACATTGATGCGATCGTCTTTTGTCTTGGGAATCCCTTTTTCGTCCATTGCCAGTGCGATCGCAGGGGTCTTGTACTGGGCAACAAGCGGCAACACCCCGGTGAGCCTGTGCGGTTCAGCGCTGATCGAATTGATCATCGGTGTATGTTTGACGGCTTTGATCGCGATTTCCAGTGCCGCGGGGTTTGCGCTGTCGAGGCAGATCGGCTTGTCCGTTACCGCCTGGATGTTTTCAACCAACCAAATGAGATCGTCTGCTTCGCGCTGCGGAGCCGTTCCTGCATTGGCATCAAGCCAGTCGGCGCCGGCCTCTGCCTGGCTGCGCGCCAAATCCTGAATGAACTTCGCCTCGCGCTCCATAATAGCCTGCTGCACCCGCTTGCGGGTTCCGTTGATCTTTTCTCCGATAATTTTCAAATGAGGTGCTCCTTTCGAGGGTCTCTCCTGCCTGTGTCGGTCCAGAAAGAATAGGTCGTATGCTTCTCGCGATTCACCACTGGCGTATTGAGGCAGGCCCCAGAAATTTCTATTATTTTTCCAATATCAGTGCCCGGATCATCGCGAAGCTTTTGGGGAGGCGCAGTCCGGGATAATATATATACCTCTACATGCCTACAGCGGGTTGATTTATAGGACATTTCAGCCTGCTACACAAGCGATTTTATTTATATCCAGGGTCTTGTTCTGTCCAGCTTTCCGGCAAGACGGTCGGTGCCGCATGGCTTTTTAAATCCGCGCCGAAAGCGTCTTTGCGCAAATGGGGATGTTCTCCCTTTGGCCGGAGCAATAGCGGTTATAGGAAAAGCTAAACGGGCGAAAAGGGGCGCATCCCCGTTTCCTCAGAAGGCGGCAGCAAGCTGTCTCCAGGGGTT